>NZ_JANWXB010000173.1 GCF_025055495.1 Thermoflexus sp.
TCCTCAGGGGTTCGGGTGGGCCGGGGCGTCCGGGTCGGCTCCCGGGTTTTCTCCGGAGCAGGGGTCGGCGTCGCCGTCGCTGGCGGCAACGGAGTAACGGCTGGAACCGATGGGGCGGTGGGCGACGGTGGGATGGTCGGCGAAGGCATTGGCCGAAGCGTTTGTGTGGATGTGGGGGCCACCGGCGGCGTCCGGGTCGGTTCGAACGTCGGCGTAGGGGTTTCCGGAGCCACCTGAACCCGTGCCGCGATCAGCTGCCCCTCCGGGCCCAGGAAAGCCATCACAGCGGCCCTCTGATCCAGAGCTGCTGGCCCCAGGATTTCCGTTGCTGGAAAGATCTCCACCGGAACCCCCCCGATGCGCCAGGTGGTCCCTTCGATCGCCTCAATCCGGCCCTCCCAGATCACCGTGCCGGAACCTCGGCGCTGGGCGAGGGTGCGATATTCCTCCCAGCGACGGGCCGCCAGCGTTTCCTCCACCAGGCGTCGCTCCACCGGGTCCAGCGTCACGGCCAGCCAGACCTGTTCCTCCACGCGTTTGAGCCCATACAGGGGATCCCCGGGCAAGCTCCGTTGGGCCAGAACATGAAGCATCCCGGCGATGAGGAGCAGGCCGGCGATCACCGCCCCCGCGGGCGCATATCGCAGCCATCCGAACAGCATCACGGCCCACGGGCGGTGGGAGGCTCGGAGAGCCTCCGCGCGCTGAAGAAAAGCGGCCCGGGAGGCCAGCTCCGCGCGCAGGGACGGGGCAGGCGGACGCGCGGCTTCGAGGATCCGGGCCATCCGCAAAACCGGATCCAACTCCGGATAACGGGCCAAGACCTCTTCGATCGGGACCCCAGTCCGGATGAGGCGCAAAGCTTCTTCCAGCTCGTCTTCACGCTTGGCCACGGTCATTCCTTAAGATCCCCTAATCGTTTCGCGAGGGCCGCTAAGGCCCGATGCTGAAGCAATTTCACCGCCCCTACGCTTTTCCCCAGCTCCTGAGCGATCCGGGCCAGGGGAAGATCCATCCAGAAACGCATCAGGATCACCGCTCGCTGGTCCGGAGTGAGATGATCCAAGGCTTCGCGCACCCGCTCCTGCATCACCACATCCCTCCATCCCTCCTCTCTCGAGCTGCCCCACTCTTCCTCCAGGGGGACCTCGGGATGTCGGTAACGGGCCCGGTGGTGATCCGCCACCAGATGATCGACGGTCCGGAACAACCAAGCCGCCAGATGGCGCTCCGGTCCGCGCCCCCGATGGAAAGCTTCCAGGAGGCGGATGAAAGCCTCAGCGGTTACATCTTCCGCAACCGCTCGTTCCCCTACTCGGCCGAGCACGTAAAAATACAGTATCCGGTAATACCGCTCATGCAACTCGGCCAGAGCGTCGGGGTCCAGAGAGCGTGCGCGGGCCAGCAGGGCTTGTTCGTCCGTCACTGTTCCGGACCACTCAAGAAAGGTTTCCACCGTCGATTGCCCTCATCGTATCCGCTCCGGCGAAAAGACGCCATCAAATCTCGAGATAAGAAGCGCTGGGAGATGAAACGGGCGGCGAAGCCATCCGCTCCACCACCCCAATCCCCACAGTCAACAAATCACCATAGGGGTTACGCCGTCAGAAGCCTGTCGGACGAGGGGGATAGCATCGTCCCCCTTTATCCCCCTTCCCCACGGCCCAAAGGGCTGTGGGGAAGGGGAGTAAAAGACTTCCTTGAGGGGAAGAGAACGGCGTAACTCCTACACCGATTGGGCCTGCCAAAGGCTCATGCTGGGCATGCCCCTCTCCGCGGCCCAAGGAGCCGTGGAGAGGGGCACAGCGACGTTGTGCCCTTATTTTGAGCTAAGCTTTAATCATCCTGATCCTCGTCATGTTTCTCTTCGGGTTTCCCATCGTCGTTCCGATTCTTCTCGTCCTCCTTCCCGTCGCCACTTTTCCTGTTATCTTCCACCTTCCCGCTCCCACTCTTCTGATCATCCTCGAGATGAATGCGGACGGCTCGGATGGAGCCATCATCCCGAACGAACCCTTTCACTTCCACAAAGGCCCCAACCACGATCATCCCATCGATCTGTGTGCTCCCATCGACCTGAACCCTGCGGCCGGCGATTCGATAGCCATCGGACAAGATCGCTTCCACCACGCCCTTGAACTCCACCTCCCCTTTATCGGCCTTTTGATCCTCGATATGGATCCGAAGCGCCAGGACGGTCCCATCCGGCTGCACGATCCCCTTCACCTCTACGAAAGTCCCCACTGTGATCGGCCCGTCGATCTGAGTGGTGGTGGTGACCACTACGGTCCGTCCGCTCACCTGATAGCCGTTCGACAGAATCGCCTCAACCGTTCCTTTGAACTCGATCTCCCCCCCAGCCGGCTTCGGCCTCTCCACGCGAATGCGAAAGGCCAGAACCGAGCCATCAGGCTGGAAAACCCCTTTCACCTCTACGAAGGTCCCCACTGTGATCGGCCCATCGATCTGGGTCGTGGCGGTTACCACAACCCTGATCCCGGCAATGCGATAGCCATCTGAGAGGACTTCCTCAACCGTTCCCTTGAATTCCACCCGGGTGGATTTCGGGGCCCTCTTCACCCGGATCTCGCGAGCCAGAATGCTGCCGTCTCCCTGGAGAAAGCCCTTTACCTCCACCCAGTCCCCTACCGCAACAGGATCCTTCACTTCGGTGATATCCGTTATCACCACCGTGCGCCCGCTGATCCGGTAGCCGTTGGAGAGGATGGCCTCCACTATGCCCGTGAATTTGACTTCCTCCTCTCGATGAATCCGTGACGCCAAGATGGTCCCATCGGGTTGAAGAAGCCCCTTGACCTTCACAAAGGTTCCCACCGTGATGGGGCCATCGATCCGGGTGGTGGTTGTCACCATCACTGTCCTCCCCGCGATCCGGTAGCCATTGGGCAGGATGGCATCCACCACGCCCTTCAGCTGGATTTGCGCCTCCGGAGCCTCAACCTTGATTTGAAGAGCCAGGACGGAGCCATCGGTCAGAAGGATCCCCTTCACCTTCACGAAGGTCCCTACGGCCACCGGACCCTCGATCCGGGTGGTGGTGGTCACGATCACCATCTGGCCGCTGATTCGATACCCGTTCGGAAGGGCGGCTTCGACCAGGCCCCGGAACTCCATCGGGGGGGCTGGGGTCGGAAGCGGGGAAACCCGGGTTCCTGCGGTCCCACCTGAAATCGCAGCCGTCGATCCATCGGAGGATTGAGCGCGAATCACCGTAGCGCTCAGGACATCGCCCGTCTGGACCCCTTCGACCTCTACCCGAGATCCGACCTGGATGTCCCCGATGACCTGTGTCTGGCCAGTCCAGCGGACCATTCGACCGGAGACCTGAAGGCCATCGGGGAGGACCGCCTCGACCGTTCCTTCCCAGCGTGCCATAGCTCCTTCCCCGGACCCCGGAGCGGTCGCACAGGCCGCCAGCGCAAGCCCCATCCCTGCCAGCAGCAAGATCCCAAACCAGGTGCTCTTTTTCATGGGATCACCTCAGCGGAGGATCAGAGAACAGTCTGCTACCCTTAGGATCCTGAACCCGAACTCATCGATCATGTCGAAAATCATGGGAAATAGGTTACGGGTTGAGGCGCGAATTCCTCCTCTCGGATTCCCAAAGGGCCTCGAGGGAAGAGGGCTCTGTAAGGTGAGGAGATCCCCCATATGATCTTCGGCGCTCTCGGACCGAACCCATCCCGGACAAGATATGGACGCCGGTGGAGTTGATCAACGCGAGGGGAAATCCGGATCGCGGAGATATCGCGGAGGCGGTGCTGGCGGAGTCGGGTTGCCGGATCATCCGGCAAGTGGATCAGCGGATCAGGGTGTGCTCGGCTTTCTCCTGGCGGCGCTCAGCCGTCCGTTCTATCGCAATCACCGCTCCGAATCCCAGGGCCATCAGCCCCAGCGCGATGGCCACTTCGACGGTCAAGACGGCAGGAAGGGCCCCATCCGCATCGATTCCAACACCGTTCACTATCCTACCCGGTTTCCAGGGCCACAGTTCCCGCAGGGCACCGACCATAAACCCTGTCAGGGCGGCGATCGTCAGGTCGTGGTAATGGTCCAGCAACCAGCGCAGCACGTTCGCAAACGAGACGATCCCCACCGCCGCGCCCGCAATGAAAACCAGAATCGTGGTCAGGTCCAGGCGAACCAGCGCACCCAGAAGGTAGTGATACTTTCCCAGCAGGACCAGGATGAACGCGCCGGAGATGCCTGGCAGGATCATGGCGCAGATCGCCACCGCCCCGCTCAGGAAAATGAACCACAGGGCTTCGGGCGTCCGCACAGGCCGCAACCCGACCAGCAGATACGCGCCAACAGCGAAGAGGCCAGCGACCATCAACGTAGAGGGAGTCCATCTTCGAACCCGGGCGCGAACCACGTAGACGGAGGCCGCAATGAGGCCGAAGAAGAGAGCGTAGACATATGTCGGATACGATTCCAGGGCCCAGTGTAGCAGCCTGGATAGGCTCAGCACCGCCGTGCCGATCCCTGCCCCCAGCATCAGCAGAAAGGCCCACGGGAACTCCGCAAACGCCTCCTTCCAGCGCCGTGAAACCAGCCGACCCAGAAAGGGGATCACGGCGCGGATCGCATCGATCAGCTCCTCGTAGATGCCTAACACAAAGGCGACCGTGCCCCCCGAAACACCCGGGATTACGTCTGCTGTCCCCATCAGAAACCCAGATAGAAATATCCGAGCGTGTCGCTGCCATCGACGCCTAAGGAGCTCCATCATCGCTCGCCTCAACTCCCTTCGAGATGATCGAACGCAGAGTCTTGTAAAAAAGACCGCCGCTATGATATATGGCTTTCAGTATTCGCACAAATTCAGAGAGCCTCAAATCCCCTTTAAAATCCATCGATCATCGCTCCCGCAGAAGCAGACATGCGAGCAAAAACCCTCCTGCCCGCTCCAGACTCATTGCGGGCGCGATGGCAAGTTGGGGAATCGAACCAACATCTAATCACGCAAGGCCAGCGGTAGGTACAGGCGCCAATTCAAGCGCTGCAGAATGATGCCATCAAATGGAGCCAGAGTCACTACTGAGGCCGGCTGGCCATTGTTATATCGGGCTGCCGAGCGCACGTGCAACGCATCAGCCACGCACGGTGCGCCGGAGCACCTCAGACGAACATATGGGCTCTGCGCCGGGTCTAAGGGGACGGCCGCAATGAAGTGCCACTCGTCCCCGCGCTGGCGCTGGTCGAGAGCCACCGAAGCTAACACGCGGGTGCCCTGCACCACCTCAAACTGTGCCTGCGGGTTCCAGCTTAAAGCGACTGGAGCGGCAGGCCACCAGGCAGTGATCGTGTAGACATCCCGATGCTGAATCGGCAATCGCCAGCGCACCTCACCGCTAGAGCCTGTCATCTCGTGGAGTTTCGTCTTCCAGGCGTGATAGAAAGGACCACTGACCTTCCATTCACCACTGTCATACGTTCGAACCTCCCACGCGCCGCTGACCACCTGGAAGACGGGATCGCCGTCGTCTAAGATGAATTCGTCTAAAGGAGCCTGCGTTCCCACCAGACGTCGGTAGCCAGGACCCATGGAGATCGTCTGGGAGACCGAAGTGGCGTTGAGAAGCACCGTCCCGTAGGTATAGTCTCGGCGGAACACGTCGGGCGGGTGCAGACGGAGTTGAACGCCATCGATCCAGACGGTGCCCGTCACTGAGCCGACAAAGAACTGAATGCGGGCATCCGTAACCGTATGGGTCGCTCGAAAAGTCACCGTGTATAACTGCCAAGTTGGGCCCAGGGTCACCTGCTGCGAGAGGCCATACCCCGTCCATGGAGGGGCATTCTTGGAAGCCGCCAGCCCTATCGCGCGAGGACGGTCGGCTTTGGCCCAAAAGCTCAGATCGTATACCACGTCCTTTTCAAGGCTGCGGTTATTCTGATGGAAATCCACATGCCAGTCTATCCCTGTGGTGGCAGTGATGTCGATCCGGGCCGATGCGTTCCCCTCGGCAGCAACGGTCATATCGCGGGTCACCGTGGCTCGAGCACCTGCACCGGTGTTGACGAAGAAGCGCCAAGGGTCGGTGATCGGGCCTTCGAAGCCGGAGTTCACAATCCGGTTGGGGCCCACATCGAAGCCCACGTCCACTCGATAGGCCGGGCCTAGGGGATATCCTAAGTAGAAATCGAGCTCGTCATACCACCAGGGATTGCCGTGCCAGGTGTCCCCGAACTCATGGGCGAAATATCCATCGTGCAACAGCGTCAGCGCCAGGCCGAAGCGCATCCAGGGGGTGTAGTCGCGCGCGAACTCTAAGGTGCTGGTGGGGATTTTGCGCAAGGGGTCGTAGTCGTAGCCGTAGGCGATCTGGTCGATGGGGGAGGACTCGAACATCACCACCGGCGGCTGGCGGGCCTCCCGCATCCAGGTCTGGTAGAGATCCCAGACCTCGCCGAAGGAGCGTTCGCCCTCCAGCACGTCAGCGGTCAAAAAGCCGAGGCTGATGCCGTCAAACAGCTCGCCGACGCCTGGCTCCCGGATGTCCACCGAGTGGGCGCTGATGATTGCATACGGCATCAGGCGGCGCAGCGTGCGGATTTCGTGCAGGACGCCGGCCTTCCACGCTGCGTCCAGCCACGCCGGGTCGTCCTCCACGCCGTCCTCGTTGGCATCGATGCGCACCGGGTTGCCATAGATATCGTGCCTGAGCCAGGACTGGGTGAGCATTACGTTGTCCAGGAAAACGCCGTCGGCCTGCATGCCGGAGTTCAACCACGAGCGGTAGGCATAGTGAGCTTGGTATTCCGCCACCTCGAGCTTGGTCAGGTTTAATCGATAGGAGCCCGGCCAGACCTCGATGGGGTTGCCGTTTACGTCCTTGAGGTAGTAATCGGGCGTGGGGATATCGTTGTTCTCCACGGCATTGATGGATGTAAGAACGCGGACATGTGGGTTAAGCTGACGCAGGCGGCGGATCTCTTCCGGAGACGCCGCATCCGCGCCCAGCCAGAGATCCACCTTTGCCATATCCTCCAGGGTGTAACCTGCCGCTTTCCACTGCCACCAGCCCCAAAGGTTCCCAGTGCGGGGGAAGGGCGGATTCGACGGAGAGAGAACACGGTATCGCAGGCGCAACCGGAAGTCCGGGTGGCTCGCGCAACGAACGTAGACGTCATTGATCATGTTCGGATCAGGATTCAGCCCCACAACAATCGTTGTATGAGTAAGGACATCCGTTGGCTCCCCGAACGAAGTCATCTGGTTGTAGGGACGGTCGGCCTGAACGCTGTAGGCGCAACGGGTAGGTAGAAGCGTCCGAACAGTGAGGGTAAGGGCCGTGCTGCCGGGAGGCAGGAGGGTAGTTGGAGGCTGAGGATTATAGATTGGGATACCGGGATAAGTTACCGCCGCGCTGCGGCATGGGGTGCCCACTTCACTGCCTGCAGAGACTGGGATGAACTCGTAAGCCACCGTTGTGCCTGGACTCAGGATGGCGGTCGGAAGCCAGGCTTCGTTCGGGCGAGGCGGCGATTCCCGCTGGGCACGGGCGGCGATCTCCTCGGCTGAAGCAGCACGCCCCCAGATCCGCACGCTGTCAATATAGTAATCGGCAACATTCCCCCACCACGGAGAGCCACCGATGGAGAATTCCGATCCATTCGCATCTGGAGGCCGGTAGCGGCGTTCATTAGTGTCAGCAACTAGCATTCCGTCCACATAGAAGCGCATGAAGTTACGGGAGGCCGAGTAGGTGAAGGCGATGTGATGCCACTCCCCGGCTTTCCAGTGACCCATAAAGGCTCTGCTCCCATAGGCGCTCTGCCATTGACCATCCACCACTCCGCCCGCATATAGGATGCGCGAATCCCTGCTCTGGCCAATCAGAAGGTAGTCTCCATCGGGATCACGATAGAAGAACAAATAATGGTTGCGGGAAGTATATCGGGGGTCATTCCCATCCGCGCGCAGAGCTACCCACATCTCGATCGTTCCTTCATCGAGGGGCAGGTTGTATAGTCTGGGATAGTTCAGCACTCCCCCAGCGCCGAGAGACAGGGCCTGGCCCCACCGGCCAGGGACATAGCTCACGCCCTGAGCCATAGTGGGCTGCTCCCCGTTTGCGCCGTTCACGGAACCATCAAAGCGGAGCAGGAGGCCCTCGGAAGTAACGGTATCCGTGATTGGCGATCCATTCACCAGCCAGCGATAGCGGCTTCCCCACTCCGGATCCCCATCTGGATCATTGAATTGAGCACTGCCTACGATATAACCATAATCTGGCATAAGTTCAGCGACAGCGCTGGAGCAGTAAGGGGATCCCGAAACCTGAGCAAACACAGGCTTCAAGCCGAACAGGGAAAGCAACATAAGGAAGAGGAGCCAAAGGCGCACTTTCATGGTCACAATCCTCCTCAGGATGAAGAGATGTGCCACGCATAGCTCATAGAATACGGCTCTATTCTTAATCTTAACGAGGATCGGAAAAAAGATGGGCTATCACCGTTTATAGCTACTATAATCATCTCACGGGGCTGCGGGGGATGCCAAAGGCCCTACGTCAATATGCAAACTAAGCTGCCTTACCGTATAGATCCTCCCACAGAGCTTGCGAGATAGAATACCCCGCCCACGTGCTTAACGCAACGAGCGTGCTGGCATCTACTGGATTTGACAGGAATGCTCTCTCTGCACTACAGTTGAACTCAGAATGGAGGCGACGTGGGGAGTCCGTGGGAAGGCGGGCTGAGAGGGCGCCCTGCCGGTGAAAGGCCGGCCCCGGCGCCGACCCATCGAACCTGATCCGGGTCATGCCGGCGGAGGGATGGTCGCCATCGTTTCCTCACCGCTTTGCTCCACCCTCCCCACCGAAAGTCGCCCCTCTGAAGGAGCCAGTGCCATGCCGCCCGACCTGCGGGTTTACCTCGTCCTGGATCCCGCGTTGACTTCCGAACGATCGCCGCTGGAGATCGCGGAAGCCGCCCTTCGAGGAGGAATCACCGCGCTGCAGCTGCGCTGGAAGGTCGGACCGCTGCGGGAGATGCTCCGGCTGGGAGAAGCGCTGCGGGATCTCTGTCGACGATACGGGGTTCCGTTTCTGATCAACGATCGCGTCGATGTCGCCATGGTGCTGCAGGCCGATGGTGTCCACCTGGGTCAGGAGGATTTGCCGCCGGAAGCCGCGCGGCAACTCCTGGGCCCCCAGGCCTTTATTGGCGTTTCTGCCCGGACGCCGGAACAGGCCCGAGCGGCCGAGGCCGCCGGTGCCGACTACCTGGGGACGGGCTCGGTCTTCCCTACTATCTCCAAGGTCAACCCAACGCTCATCGGGCTGAATGGGCTGGCCGCGGTCATCTGTTCCACCCGACTACCGGTGGTGGCCATCGGCGGCGTGAATCCGGAGAACGCGGCGGCCTGCATCCGGGCAGGCGCCGCGGGCGTCGCGGTGATCTCCGCCATCGCCCAGGCCTCCGATCCGGAAGCGGCCGCCCGTGCGCTCCGACAGGCTGTCGATCAAGCGCTGGCGGAGCGGGGAAGGCGTTAACGCACCGTTCGTCGCCGGGAGGGCGTCCCTCCGGACGGATTCCATAGCAGCCCTTTGGAAGCAATCGCAAAGATATCCGGTGGCCAAACACATCACGGAGGGCCCAAATGAGCACATTGCCTCGCGCTTTGACGATCGCTGGCTCTGATTCGGGTGGGGGAGCGGGCATTCAGGCGGATTTGAAGACCTTCGGCGCCCTGGGGGTTTATGGCATGAGCGTCCTCACCGCGCTCACCGCCCAGAACACTCAGGGGGTCCAGGCGGTTTTCGAGCTCCCGCCCGATTTCGTTGCCACCCAACTCGACTCTGTCCTGAGCGATATCGGCGCCGACGCGGTAAAAACCGGCATGCTGGCCAACGCCGCGATCATCGAGGTGGTTGCAGAGAAATTGCGGAAATACCGCGTGGAACGCCTGGTGGTGGATCCGGTGATGCGGGCCAAGAGCGGAGATCCCTTGCTTCGCCCGGAGGCCCAGGAGGCGCTGATCCGTCATCTCTTCCCCATGGCCATGGTGGTCACCCCGAACCTCCACGAGGCCCGGGCGTTAGTGGGCCGCGACCTGCGGAGCCGGGCGGACATGCGAGAGGCGGCGCGGATCATCTATGAGATGGGACCGCGCTGGGTGGTCGTGAAGGGTGGCCATTTAGAGGGAGATGACCACAGCGTGGATATTGTCTTCGACGGACAGGATTTCTACGAGCTGAGCGCTCCACGGGTGGATACGGTGAACACCCATGGGACCGGCTGCACCTTTGCTTCCGCCATCGCTGCAGGGCTGGCGAAGGGCCTCCCGCCGCTGGAGGCGATCCGCCAGGCGAAGGACTACCTCACCGCTTTGCTCCAGGCCTCCCGGGCCTTCAAGCTCGGCCAAGGGGCTTACGGTCCGATGGATCATTTCGCCCTGTTAAAGGCCCGCGTGGCGGCCTCTCTCAACCCATAGAGCAGAACGGTTGGGAAGGCCCCCTTCGGCGGCCTTCCCAACCGTTCTGGCTTCAAGGGGGGCACTGAGATCGCTGCCCTCCGTCTGGCTGGACTACCTCCATCCCTCTAAGGCTAAGCCGAGGATCCCGACCGCGACGGTAAGGGCTGAGGCGATCCCAAGCCGTCGTAGCCAAGGCCCTTGCAATCCGCCCAGGCGAGCCATCGGCACGTGGAACAACAGGCTGGCCATCGAAGCCAGCACCACCCCCAGCCCGGCTGTCTCCGGGGGGATTCGACCCTGGGCCGCCAGGGTCGCGGCGGCCGCGGCCGTCGAAGCGCTGCTGACCAGCCCTCCCAGAAAGGTGACCATCATAAAGCCCCCAAGCCCCAGAAAACGATCTGCCAGAGCCACCGCTGCCCGGATCACCAGATAGAACATCCCAAAGAGCAGGCTATGGCGGAGAGAGAACGGGAAGGCCAGCCGGATCGACGGCGCGGGAGAGTTCGGGTTCCGTTGCAGAGTCCGGAGGACCATCAACCCGGTGATGCCTGACATCAGCCCCACGGCCAGCCAGCCGTGCAACAGGGCTGCTGGGGCGAAGATCCCCAGGATCAGGCCGTTACGGGCCATCATGGCGATGTTCGCCAGCAACATCCCTTCCAGCGCCAGATCCAACGCCTGCCCCTCATGACCCCGGCACCGTCGGGCCAGCTCCGAGACCGTGGCCGTGCTGTTCACCAATCCCCCCAGGAGCCCGGTGAAGTGAATCCCTCGCGCCCCATAGAGCCGGAGCAATGCGTAGTTCACCAGTCCGATGGCCGAGAGGATCACCACCACCAGCCATGCGGCCCGGAGGTTGACCAAACCCAGCGGGTCGATCTCCGGAGGCAGGCCCTCCGGCAGCAAAGGATAGATCACCAGGGTGAGCAGCCCAAAGAGCACGATCGAGCGCAACTCTTCCAGTGAGAGGCCAACGGTGAAACGGACCAGCTCCGCCTTCCAGGCCAGGAGCATGGTTACCAGCACAGCGGTGGCCGCGGCGGCCAGCGCGTAGCCCTGGGCGACCACCATGCCCAGCAGCAAGGTCACCAGTAGGGCCACAGAAGTGGTCATCTCCAGGGACCGGTCCACCAGCAGGCTGCGGATGTTGAGGATGCTCACCAGGGAGATCGCTGCTCCCAGGACCAGGAAGGCGGCCACTGGATGGATCAGCCAGGCCAGGCATCCGGCCAGCGCCGCCAGCGCGAAGGTGCGCAACCCCATATCCTTATGCGCCCATTCCCGCTCCATCCCGATCAGCAACCCGATCCCCAGCGAGACCCCGATTGGTTCAATGTAACCTCGAAAGTCTCCCATCCCACAGTGCTCTGACCAAGGGGCTTTTGGGATCTGGGCGGGCCACCACAGGCAGCCCGTCCAGATCCCCAATCTTCTCTGTTTCCCCTTTTCCTGCAGCCCAAAGGGCCGCAGGGAAGGGGAATTGGCAGGTGCAATGGAAAGATCAGATTCTACGCAGTGGCCTTCGGCTGATGCATAAACTCCTTAAGTCAGATGAGCCCCGCCCGTTACGTCCAGGACCGCTCCTGTGATGAAGTCTGCCTCCGGTAGACACAAGAGAAGCACTGCATTCGCCACATCCTGGGGCTCCTCGATCCGCCCAAGGGGGGTTTTACTGACATACTCTGCGCGCACCGCCTCGGGATCCATTCCCCTCAACTGTCCTTCCCATACGATCTCTCGCTCTTGCATGGATGTGCGCACAAAGCCCGGACAAATCAGATTAACCTTAATATTATACTTGCCGACTTCCACAGCTAGGCTCAACCCAAAGCCAATCACTGCCCACTTGGAGGCTGCGTAGTGGGCCAAGAGAGGAACAGCCCGATGACCGGCCATGGAGGCGGTGATAATGATCCGACCACCGCCCTGGCGGATCATATGAGGGATCGCGGCCTGGCATGTGAAAAACACACCTTTGGTGTTCACGTTAAAGTTGTAATCCCATTCCTCCTCCGTAAGATCCTTTGCCCAGTTCATAGTGGATACCCCGGCGTTCGGACAGACGATGTCGAGACGTCCCCACTTCGCGACCACAGCATCCATCACCCAAACGTTCTCGGCCTTGCTAGTGACGTCGAGCCGCCATGCCTCCGCTACTCCCCCGGATTGCCGGATCTCTTCAGCAACCTGTCGAGCCCAATCCTCGTTGATATCCGTGACAGCCACATGGGCTCCCTCGCGCGCCAGGGTTCGAGCAATGGCAGCTCCGATCCCGGTGCCCGCACCGGTCACAACCGCTACCTGTCCATCTAAGCGCCCCATGGTTAACCTCCTGGGTTTTATGATTCGGGAACTGGGGTGGAGGCAGAGTGCTTTTACCGTTCTGCCTCCATCCCCACTGGCCTCGAGCGGCTCGAATTCCCCAAATTCATTGCGACCACTCCCTCCCCACAACCCAGGGGCCGTGGAGAGGAAGAAAGGGGGGAAGGGCCTGGCTTGCTTCCCTACCGAGGACGCTGGGATCAGACTTGGCGCCCGAAGTTGCACATGGCATAATTGGTCAAAAGCATGAGCAGGCGAAGATGAATTTGCTGACGAATTAGGATGCGGCTGCTGAACGTGACAACCGACCTGCTCGCGGAAAGAGGGGTTTCAGGGTTTCATAGAGATCCCGGTAAAGTCGATAGGCCTCTTGATACCGTTCGTGGGCCTCTGGATCCGGCTCATTCCAGTATGCAGGGCCTGCAAACGCTTCGATCTCTGCCCAGTCCCGGAACAGACCTACCCCCATCCCTGCGACGAAGGCTACCCCCAAAGCCGAGCCCGGGTGTCCAGGGTGAGCTTCAATCGGCAGTCCCAGCGCATCGGCAGCAATCTGCCGCCACAGCTCGCTACGCACTCCCCCATCCGTCGCCAGGACTCGCCGAATGGGATAGCCCCGTTCTCGCAAGATCTCCAAATGATGCTGGAAGCCGTAAATCACCGCCTCGAGGATGGCGCGGAACATATGCCCTCGGCCATGGCTCAGTGTGAGCCCGAAGAAAATCCCACGAGCCTCTGGATCAAAGATAGGGGTCTTCTCTCCCAGGAAATAAGGCAATACAATTAAGCCATCTGAAGCAGGGGGCACAGCCGCCGCCTCCTCATCCAGGCGACGATAAGTCGCCGACCCTCCTTCCTCTCCCAGCACCTGGGTCACAAACCATTTCACGAGAGAGCCCGATGCGGCCATACAACCATTCAGCAGATAGCGCTCCGGGATATCGTGATAATCAATGTAAAGGCGAGGATGGGTCTCCAGACGATCCATGCAATATAGGATGTCCCCAGCTGCTCCAAACTTAATTAGCAGATCCCCATGCTCCCGCAAACCCGCCGCCAGCGCCGAGGCCACGTGGTCCGCGCTTCCTGCCACCACAGGGGTTCCGGGCGCCAACCC
>NZ_JANWXB010000185.1 GCF_025055495.1 Thermoflexus sp.
TAAAATCCCCCTCCCCGAGGCTCGAAGAGCCTCGGGGAGGGGGAATACCGGGGGGAGGGGCCCATGGCTGTCGCACTTCTCATCCGTCAGCAGTGAAACTCTAACAAAGAGGGGAGGGGCTTTATCTGCTCTCACCGAGAGGGCCCCCGCTTCGCCCCCCAGCCGGTTGAACTCAAAGAGCGGGAGGAGGAGGCCCATGAGTTCCGAACTGGAGCTTCTGGCGCAAATCGGATTGAACTTCGAGCTCTCCGAAGAGCATCGCATGTTCCAGCAGGTGGTCCGGGAGTTTGCCCAGAAGGAGATCGCTCCGGTGGCCGCCCATGGCGATGAGACCGGGGAGTTCCCGTGGGAAACCGTCCGTCGCATGGCGGCTATGGGGCTGATGGGGATCGAGGTCCCCGAGGAATATGGCGGCCAGGGGCTGGATGCCATCGCCTCCGCCCTGGCGATGATCGAGATCGCCAGGGCCGACGCCGCCCACAGCACGGTGATGTCCGTCAACAACACCCTCTTCTGCTTCCCCATCCTCACCTTCGGCACGGAAGAACAGAAACGCAAATACGTGACCCCGGTGGCCACCGGCCAGGCGATCGGTGCTTACGCCCTCACCGAGCCCCAGTCGGGATCCGACGCGGCCGGCATCCGCACCCGCGCGGTCCGCAAAGGGGACGTCTACATCCTGAACGGCCGCAAATCCTGGATCACCAACGGGCCGGTGGCGGATTACATCATCGTCTTCGCGATGACGGACCCGGAGAAGAAACATCACGGCATCAGCGCCTTCATCGTGGAGACCAACCGCCCAGGCTTCAATCGGGGCAAGAAAGAGGAGAAACTGGGCATCCGAGCCAGTGCGACTTGCGAGATCTACCTGGATAACTACGAATGCCCGGTCGAGAACCGGCTGGGGGAGGAGGGGGAAGGCTTCAAGATCGCGATGACCACCTTGGACGCGGGCCGGGTGGGGATCGCGGCCCAGGCGGTAGGGATCGCGGAGGCGGCTTATGAGGCCGCGCTGGCCTGGGCCAAACAGCGGGAGGCCTTCGGCCGCAAGATCGGGGAGTTCCAGGCGATCCAGTGGAAGCTGGCGGACATGCGGGTGAAGCTGGAAGCCGCCCGCTTGCTCACCCTACAGGCAGCGTGGAAACGGGAGCGGGCCAAGCGAACGGGCGAGCGTTACACGCTGGAGGCCGCGATGGCCAAGCTGTTTGCCAGCGAGGCCGCCCAGTGGATCACCTATGAGGCGATCCAGATCCACGGGGGAATGGGCTACAGCCGGGAGATGCCGGTGGAGCGCTATTTCCGGGACGCCCGGATCACGACCATTTATGAGGGCACCAGCGAGATCCAGCGTCTGGTGATCGCCCGTCAGATCCTGGGGGTCAAGACCAGCTGGTGAACGCGTGCTGGGAATTCCATAATTTGCTGACAAGGTCGGGGCGAGGAGGCCTCGCCCCGACCTTCCCTGCTTCTATCTCTCTGGGCGTGAGGATCAGTGATGAAAGCCATCGTCTTCTATCGACACGGTGATCCGGACGTGCTGGAAGCTGCGGAACTCCCCACGCCCCACCCGGGACCGGGGGAGGTGCTGGTCCGCGTGCGCGCCTGCGCGATGAACCACCTGGATCTGTGGGTGCGGCGAGGGATCCCGTCCCTGCGCCTGGAGATGCCCCACATCCTGGGCTCGGATGTGGCGGGCGTGGTCGCGGAAGTCGGGCCGGAGATTTCCGGGATCGAGGTGGGCGATCGCGTGGTGGTCAACGCCACCCTCAGTTGTGGGCAGTGCGAGTTCTGCCTGCGGGGAGAAGACAACCGCTGTCGTCAGGGAGGCATCTTGGGGGAGCATGTGCGTGGCGGTTATGCAGAATACGTGGTGGTGCCGGCCCGGAACCTCCTGAAGTTGCCGGAGGGTTTCCCTTTTGAGGAAGCGGCCGCGGCCTCCCTGGTCTTCCTCACCGCCTGGCATATGCTGATCACCCGGGGGGCGTTGCGCCCCGGAGAGGATGTCCTCATCGTGGGCGCCGGAGGCGGCGTGAACACCGCTGCGCTTCAGATCGCCAAGCTGGCCGGCGCGCGGGTGATCGTGGTAGCCTCCAATCCCGAGAAGGCGGAACGGGCCCGTGCCCTGGGGGCGGATCACGTGATCGATCGCTCCCAGGAGCCGGATTGGTCCCGCGCGGCCTGGCAGTGGACCGGGAGGCGGGGTGTGGATGTGGTGGTGGACAATGTGGGGCGGGCCACCTGGATGAAGAGCATCCGGGTGCTGCGCCCAGGCGGGCGGATGCTGGTGGTAGGGGCGACCTCGGGGCCAAACCCGGAGGATTTCGATATCCGTTACGTGTTCTCCCGTCAGATCAGCATCCTGGGCTCCACGATGGGGACCCAGCATGATTTCCGCACGGTGATGGGGCTGATCTTCGCTGGCCGGCTCCGGCCGGTGATCGATCGGGTGCTGCCGCTGACCCCGGCGGGGGCGCGGGAGGGCCACCGTCTGCTGGAGTCCGGAGCGGTCTTCGGGAAGATCGTCTTCCAGGTCGACGCGATCGAATGAGCCGATGGCGGCGTCTTCCTGGAGTTCTATGGCTGCTCTACTTCGCCCTGCGCAACGCGGTGCGCGCCGCCTACTACCTGGGGGCGATTCCCCCGGTGTGGACGGAGGAGGGCCTCCGCGGGCCCTGGATCTATCTGGGAATGGCCGCGCTGGCCTGGGCGCTGGCCTTCGGGGCGGCCGCCGGCCTCTGGTGGCGGAGGGGGCCGACGGCCGCCCGGTGGATCCTGGGGGGGATGGTCCTCTATCAACTCCATGGCTGGGTCCACCGGCTCTTTCTGATGCGCAGCCCATTCATTGCCCAGAGCCACGGTTTCGCGTTGCTGGTCAGCCTCCTCACCCTCATCGGGACCGCGTGGTTCCTGGGGCTGGTCCACGGGCGAAGTCGCGTATAGAGAGGATTTCCAGGGTTGCGGCTCGCCTTCCGCAGCCTGCACTCCCAGAAAGACAAAGAACACCATGGTCAACTTCAGACGTCGAGCCCCATCCAGGCGCCCTTGGGAGGGAAGCGGGCCACGCCCCTTCCCCGTGGGCCCTGGGGAAGGGGGAGAAAAAATCTTCCTGGGGGCTGGGTCACCGCCTTCAGCGGCGCCCCAGCCCCAAAACCCACGGGAGAGCAGGGGCACGGAGAGGAGAGAAGAGGGGAGAGGCTCATCCAGCCTTGGATTCAGGCTCAGGGGGTTGCCTCCTCGAATACCTCCTGGATCTGATCCAGCGCCCAGTCCAGATCCTCCTGGGAGATCACCAGGGGCGGGGCGAACCGGATGATGTGTTCATGGGTGTCCTTCACCAGAACCCCCCGCTCCTTCAAGGCCTCGCAGAAGCGCCGGGCCCCACCGGCCTCCGGGTAGAGCTCGATGCCGATCAACAAGCCCCGACCGCGCACCTCTTTAATGTGGGGGCTTCGGATGGCCCGCAGGCGTTTCAGGGCATGCTCGCCGAGCGCCACCGCCCGTTCCGGCAGGTTTTCCTCCACGATCACCCGGAGCGCCTCCCGGGCCACCGCGGCGGCCAGCGGGTTGCCGCCGAAGGTGCTCCCATGGTCGCCCGGTCGGAACACGCCCAGGATCTCCCGTCGGGAGACCACGGCAGAGATCGGCACCACGCCGCCCCCGAGGGCTTTGCCCAAGATCACCATGTCGGGTTGGACGTCTTCCCACCACGAGGCAAGCAGCTGGCCGGTGCGCCCCAGGCCGGTCTGGATCTCATCGGCGATGAAGAGCACGTTGTGCCGGCGGCAGATCTCGGCGGCCCGAGCCAGATATCCCGGCGGCGGCACCCGCACACCGCCTTCTCCCTGAATCGGTTCCACCAGGAACGCAACGGTGTTCGGGGTGATCGCCCGCTCCAGCGCTTCCACATCCCCATAGGGGATGATCACGAAGCCCGGCGTATAGGGTCCGAAGTCCTCCCGATATTGGGGCACGGTGGAAAAGCTGATGATCGTGGTGGTCCGGCCGTGGAAATTCCCCTCGCACACGATGATCTCCGCTTGATCCTGTTGGACGCCCTTCACCCGGTAGCCCCATTTGCGGGCAGTTTTGATGGCGGTCTCCACCGCCTCCGCTCCCGTGTTCATCGGCAGAGCCATCTCATAGCCCAGCAGCTCACACAGTTCTTTCAGGAACGGGCCGAGCTGATCATTCCGGAAGGCCCGGGAGGTGAGCGTCACCCGCCCGGCCTGCTCGATCAGGGCCCGGATGATGCGAGGATGGCGGTGGCCCTGGTTCAGGGCCGAGTAGCCGCTGAGGGCATCCAGGTAGCGACGGCCTTCCACATCGTATACCCACACTCCCTCCGCCCACGCGATGACCACATCGATGGGCTTATAGTTCGGCGCGCTGTAGGTGTCCTCCAGCTCAATGTAATCGACGGAGCGAAGCTGGATTTGAGTCGACATGATAACCTCCTCGTGGGAATGGATTTTGTGGGCTGTAGCGCCGCGGGAAACGTTGCTACAGTTCACAAAACGCTTAGGAAATGGGAACAGGAGTTTGATCGCTGACCGGAACGCGCATGGCTTGGGCCAATGCCTGCTGCGCCAGCTCCTCGATCCGCACCCGGCTTTCGATCTCCCGCACAATCTCCAGAGAGGGGCGGGTGACCACGCGGGGGGGCATCAGGAACTGACAGCAATCCTCCCCCGGCAGGATCGAGAGCTCATACGTTCCGATGGCGCGCGCCCAATCGATGATCTCCACCTTGTCCAGCCCGATGAGGGGTCGCAGGATCGGCATGGTAGCAGCGTCCTCGATCGCCGTCAGGCTCTCCAGGGTTTGCGAGGCGACCTGCCCCAGGGAATCCCCGGTGACCAGGGCCAGCCCGCCTTCCCGCCGGAGGATCGATTCCGCCACCCGCACCATCAGCCGCCGGTAAAGGATCAGCCGGTAGGGTGCGGGGGCAGCCAGGACGATGGCGCGCTGGGGCTCCCCGATGGGCACCACATAGAGCCACGGAGGCATCCCGTAGGGGCGCATCTGGCGGACGATGGCCATCGCCTTGGCCTCCGAGGCGGCCCAGTCCCCGAAGGGCCCGCTATGGAAATGGATCGGGATCACCTCACAACCCCGTTTCAGCATGAAGTAACCCGCCACGGGGGAATCGATGCCGCCGGAGAGGAGCAGGCCCACCCGGCCGCTGACGCCCACCGGCAACCCTCCAGGGCCCCGATGGCGCGCGAAGTAAACGAGCGCGGTGTTCATGGCGATTTCGATGTAGGCCACCCAGGCCGGCTCCGAGAGATCCACCCGCCAGCCGGTCTGGCGCTGGACCGCCGCCCCGATGTGCCGTTCGATTTCCTGGGAGGTCAGGGGGAAGGATTTATCCGCGCGGGAGGCCCGAATGCAGAAGGAGGGCACGGGCTCAGAGGGAAGATGGCGAAGGACGATTTCCGTCAGGGTATGGAGGTCTTTGGAAGCAGGGATCGCCGGGGCGAAGTAGGCGATCCCGAACACGGTGCGCAGGCGCTCGACCCACCAGGCCTCCGGGACCGGGCGCGGGAGCCGAACGAGGAGCCGTCCGGGGAGACGCTCCACAAAGGCGGGCCCGATGTCCTGCAGGCGCTCCTCGATCCGCCGGGCCAGCGTTCGCTCGAAGAACCCCCGGTTATGCCCTTTCAATCCGATCTCCGCATAATGCACGACCGCGTATCGGCTTTCCATGTTTCCTCATTTCCCCCTGATGGCGTGCGCAGTGCGCCCCGATGGGCGCAGCGACATCAGCGCGTGATCGATGCATCCCCATAGGCGTCGAATATCCCGACATAAAGAAGGGGCGCGCCATGCGCGCCCCTCCTCTGGCATGGGCGAGGCAGGACTCGAACCTGCGACCCTCCGCTTGTAAGGCGGATGCTCTCACCCCTGAGCTACTCGCCCGTCTTCCCCATCGGCTGCATCGCCGGCTGGGCGTTAAAACGGTTCATCGCTGCCTCGAGCCCCTCCTCGATAAACGTGCGGATGGCCTGCGAAGCCCGGTGGAGCACACCTTCCAGGATCTCCTCCTCGTCCGGCCGGAAATCCTGGAGCACGTAATCGGCCGGGTTCATATGGCCCGGGGGGCGCCCGATGCCGATACGCAGGCGAGGGAAGTCGATTGTCCCCAACGCCTGGACGATCGATTTCATCCCGTTGTGACCTCCCGGGCTGCCCCGGGGCCGCAGCCGGATCGTCCCGAGGGGGAGATCCATATCGTCATATACAACCAGGACTCGGTCCAAAGGGACTCGATAATACGAAACCAGGGGGCGCACTGAGCGCCCGCTCAGGTTCATAAACGTCTGAGGCTTGGCCAGGATCACCCGCTGGCCCGCCAAGCGCCCCTCGGCGATGAGGGCCTGATGCAGGATCCGCCGGAAGACCATCTGATGGGCCTGGGCGAACACATCCACGACCCGAAAGCCTACGTTGTGGCGGTTGCGCGCGTATTCGGGGCCCGGATTTCCCAGCCCCACAATCAACACCGGGAACCCTTCCAGGGCATCCTCTTCGCCATCTTCCCCGGGCGCTGGCTCCGGCCGAAGCGCCTTCAGGATGCGATCCAGGCGCTCCAGGGTGTCCTCATAGTGCAGGGTCACTCCGTCTTCCTCCCCACGGTCTCAGGTTTGAGGGTTCCACCGCAAAGAACCCACAGGGCATGCCATGGGCAACTTCAGACAATGGGTCCGACCCAAGGGCCTTCAAGAGAGGAACCGGCCAGGCCCCTTCCCTCCTTATCCCCCTCCCCAGGGCCCAACAGGCCCTGGGGAGGGGGGAGAAACCCTCTTTTGGGGGCTGGGGCACCACCGAAGGCGGCACCTCAGCCCCAAAACCCGCGGGAGGGATTAGAAGTTGCCCATGGCGCAGGGTATGTTTGCGCTGCCAGGCTCCCTGCGCGCCCTTTGGGCCCTTGATGGCTTGCTCTGTCTTCACCCTCCTCCCTGTGCGGTTCCCTCACTGAGCTCGAACCAGGATCGGCGCCCCGCGCCACAGGGATTCCAGGTCATAATAGCGGCGCTGGGGAGGGGCGAAGATATGAACAATAATGTCCCCATAATCCATCAGCACCCAGCCCGAGGCCGGGTCCCCCTCCACCCGAGCGGGGTCCATCTGATAGCCCCGCGCCGTGGCCTCCGTAATGCCTTCCACAATCGCTTTCAGCTGTCGCTCCGAGGTTCCCGTGCAGATGATAAAGTAATCCGCGAAGGCGGCGCGGGTTCGGATATCCATCAACACCACATCCATCCCCTTTTTGTCAAGGATGGCATCCACGATCCGATGGGCCAGATCCAGGGTGTTCAGGGATTCCCCTCCTGAATAAGGTTTCGCCGGGACGGCGCCGGTTGGCGGAAGCTACCTGTGCCACTATCATTCTATCACGCAACGGAGCCTGTTGCCGCTCCGGCGATCCGGGCGCAGGGGAGTCGGGTTCAGGCCGGGGGACAGGGATCTCGGAGCGGTCTCGGTAACCTCTTTCCCTCAACTCCCTGCGATTCCTTAGAGGACAGAGAGGGGGATGGACCCTTCCCCAGGCCAGAGCTGTTGTCGTTTTCCCGCCCCGGGTTCCCGCGCAAAAATCTCGCACCAGGAGGCCGCCATGGTTGAAACCGTTTCCAGGATGGGCGAGATGGGCGCTGAGGAGATCGTCGCCCTCTGTCGGCGATACACCATTTACGAATGGTCCGCCCAGGACGCGATCGATCCCATCCCGGTCGTGCGGGCGAAAGGGGTCTATTTCTGGGACGCCCGGGGCCGCCGCTATCTGGATTTCAACTCCCAGCTGATGAACGTCAACATCGGCCACGGCGACGAACGGGTGATCCGGGCGATCCAGGAGCAGGCCGCCCGGCTGCCCTATGTGAACCCATTCATGGCGACGGAGCCCCGCGCCCGCTTGGGCCAGATGCTGGCGGAGATCGCGCCAGGGGATCTGAACAAAGTCTTTTTCACCCTGGGCGGGGCGGACGCCAACGAAAACGCCATCAAGATCGCCCGTCTGTATACCGGCCGCCACAAGATCATCGCCCGCTATCGGTCCTATCACGGCGCCACCGCCGGCGCCATCACCCTGACCGGGGATCCCCGGCGCTGGCCGGCGGAGCCCGGCATCCCTGGGGTCATCCATGTATTCGATCCCTATCGCTATCGCTGCCGCTGGTGCATGCGGGAAGCGCGATGCACGCTGGACTGCCTCAACCACATCGAGGATGTGATCCAGTTCGAGGGTCCCCACACGGTCGCGGCGGTGTTCATCGAGACGGTCACCGGGACCAATGGGATCATCGTCCCGCCGGACGGCTACCTGCAGGGCCTGCGGGAGATCTGCCATCGATACGGCATCCTGTTGATCTGCGATGAGGTGATGAGCGGCTTCGGCCGCACCGGGGAGTGGTTTGCGGTGAACCACTGGAATGTGGTTCCCGACCTGATGACGGTGGCCAAAGGGCTGACCTCGGGCTATCTTCCCCTGGGCGCCGTCCTGATGGCGGAGCGGATCGCCGAGTTCTTTCGCGAACGCCCCTTCCCAGGAGGCCTGACGTATAACTCCCATCCCCTGTGTCTGGCTGCGGCCATCGCCACCTTGCAGGTCTATCAGGAGGATCGTCTGATCGAGAACGCGCGGCGGATGGGGGAGATCCTGGCGCGGGAGCTGGCCCGTCTGAAGGAACGACATCCCAGCGTGGGGGATGTGCGGAGCATCGGCCTCTTCGGGGTGATCGAGCTGGTCCGGAACCGCGAGACCCGCGAGCCCCTCGTTCCCTTCAACGCTCGGCCTTCGGAGATGGGGATCATGAACCGTCTGCGGGAGTTCTTCCTCCAGAACGGGCTTTACACGTTCATCCGCTGGAACACCTTTTTCACCAATCCGCCCCTGTGCATTACAGAAGAGGAGCTGATGGAGGGCATCGAGATCATCGACCGGGGGCTGGAGATCACGGATGACGCGGTGGTTTAAATAGAGGCAGGGCTCACCTGGAACGGATCGCGCTTTATAAATCCCCCTCCCGGCGGCCCCCCCGGGGCCCCCGGGGGGGGGAGGAAAGAAAAAACCCCCGGGGGGGGGGGGGCGGGCGCCC
>NZ_JANWXB010000261.1 GCF_025055495.1 Thermoflexus sp.
CCCGCACCGTCCCCGCCCCCCCAAATGAAACATGGACAGAGCACTACTCCATATCCTCTATTGATTTTGTAAATTCCCCTTCCCTGAGGCCCTCTGGGCCTCAGAGAGGGTTCGTCCAGTCCGCTCATTTCACCAGCCCCCGCTGACGGGCGACTTCGTAGAGGAGAAGGGCCCCGGCTACCGCGACGTTCAGGGACTCCATCCCCCGAGCCATCGGGATCCGCACCGTGCGATGGGGCAAGCGTTGCGCCTCCGGCCCGGGACCAGCCGCTTCGCCCCCCAGGATCAGGGTCACCGGCGCCCGCCAGTCCACCTCAAAATAAGCGTGCGCACCAGTGGGCATCGCCAGCCAAATCGTGGTGCCCTCGAGGAGACGAGGGATTTCCATCCACGAAGCCAGGCGCACCGGCAGAACGAAATGCGCGCCGGCCGCCGCCCGCACTGCCTTCGGATGCCAAGGATCCGCGGTCCCCGGGGGGATCACCACCCCCTCGGCACCGGCCGCCGCCGCGCTGCGCAACACCGCCCCCACATTCCCCGGCTCCTGCACCCGATCCAGAAGGACCAGAAAAGTCGATAGCTCCGGCCAGGGGAGTTCCGGGATCGGTGCCACAGCGATCAACCCCTGAGGGGTCTCCGCTTCCGTGCACATTTGAAGAATCGCTGGGGTGACCTCGTAACAGGGCACCCCTGCCGCCTGAAGGCGGGCCAGGGTCTCCTGGGCACGAGGGGTAGGATCCCCATAGAAGGCGAAGACAGGGCGAAAATCCGGATGCTGAGCGCTGAAACGCAGGGCTTCGTCGATCAGGCGGGGACCTTCCAGAACCATCTGCCGATAAGCCCGACGCGCTTTCCGCTGCTCCAGCAGCGCCCGCACCCGTTTGACTTTTTCATTGGAGGGGCTGGTAATCCGGAGCATCGTGGAGAGGCGAACAAAGACTTCAAGGGGTGGGCGGGTCGTTGAAGGTAGTCCGCCCACCCCTCAACCCCACAGGCGCTACCTGGCGCGGGTCTGCGCCTTGGCCCCTAAGGCTGAGGACATCGTCCCTCCCCCTTTTCCCTCCCCGGGCGGCAAAGCTGCCCGGGGAGAAAGGATCAGGCCAGCCCCAAGGCCTGACGAGCGGTTTCAACCAGTCGGGCGAAGGCCGCGGCATCCCGCACCGCCAAATCCGCCAGGATCTTGCGGTTGATGGCGATCCCGGCGGCCCGCAGTCCTGCCATCAATCGGCTATAGGAGAGACCATTCTGGCGGGCCGCCGCGTTAATCCGCATGATCCAGAGGCGGCGAAAATCGCGCTTGCGCTCCCGCCGATGGCGATAGGCATAAGCCAGGGATTTAATCATCGCCTCATGGGCTCGCCGGTAATGTCGGCTGCGAGACCCCCGCTGGCCTTCCACCATTTTCAGAACCTTCTTGTGGCGACGGCGATTGGTGACGCTGCTTTTCACACGAGTCATTGCAACTTCCCCCAGATGGTTTGCGCCCCCGATTCATGCATCGCTGCAGCATACTTTAAGGATTCGGATACCCCGAGCGAGCAGAGATCTTTTCAAGGGCTAGGCCGGAGGCCTTCCGCCATGGCGCAGCCCTTGAAAATCCTCAAAGCATTGAGCAACGAAGCATAAGCAGTTTGTCCAGTTATAAACTGGGGATTTGA
>NZ_JANWXB010000279.1 GCF_025055495.1 Thermoflexus sp.
TTGGGGGGGGCTCTGCTCCCCGCCCCCTCTCTCAACATACCCCCCCCCTCAGCCTTTGGGGGGGGGGGGGGCGCGCCCGCGCGGCCCCCCCGCCCAACCCCCTTTTCGTAAGCGGCGTCGAATTCGCAGCATGCGTTAAGATAAAGAACCTCCCGGGGCCAGGTGGAATCTTTCCTTGAGCGGCCGCTGCAGAAACCCTCTGGGACCAATCCTCCGGGGAGCGACGCCCATGAACGCTGTAGACGATGCGACCTTGCGCGCCAGGGTGGAGGAACGGCTTTACCGATATGATCCCCTCCGGGTCAATTTCCACCTGATTCGGGTGGACGCCCGGGATGGACGGGTGATTCTGGAGGGGGTAGTGCCTTCCACCGCCATGAAGCGGATGGCGGAGATCCTTGCCCGCTCGATCCCGGGCGTGCGGGAGGTGCAGAACGACCTGGTCGCGGATCCCGAAATCGAAGCGGAGCTGGGCCTGCGTCTGGCAGCCGATCCGGAGCTCAGCTCTCCCCAGGCCCGCGTGTTGGCCACCAGTGTTCAGGGCGATGTGACCTTGGCCGGATGGGTTCCGAACGAAGCGGCCCGACAACGAGCGGAGCAAATCGCCCGCTCGATCCGTGGGGTTCGCAACGTCGTGAACAATCTGCAAGTGAAGATGGTGGTGCGCCGGGCCGCATAGGGGCTCTTACGAAATTCTTATGTGGCTCTTGCGCAGCTCTAACACGATCCCGCTAACATCAAAGGTGCTATTCGGAAAACCTCACGCCGTGTGCAACTTCAGGCGGTAGGTCCGATCCAGGTGCCTTCGGGAGGGAGGCCATCACAAAACCTACGGGAGAACTCGGAAGTTGCACATGGCGCAACCTCATGTCCGAATCCGACCGGGGAATCTTAGTTAGAAGGAGGGCCGCTATGGCCGGTGAAATCCGCCGATGGGATCCTTTTCAGGAGGTCTTCTCGCTACGACGGGCGGTTGATCGGATTTTAGACGAGGCGTTCTCCCGTCCCTCTCTGCTCTTCGCCGGATCCATGGACTGGCCGGCGGTGGACATCTATGAGACCAAGGATGAGGTGGTGGTGAAGGCTGCTGTGCCGGGGGTTCGGCCGGAGGACATCGAGGTGACCGTGAGCGGGAACACGGTGACGTTGCGTGGGGAATTTCGCGAGGAGCAGGAGGCCCGGGAGGGATCCTGGATCCGGCAGGAACGGCGTCTTGGCGCTTTCACCCGTTCTTTCGTGCTCCCAGTCGAAGTGATGGCCGACAAGGCCGTGGCAGAGTATGAGCACGGCATCCTGACTCTACGGCTGCCTAAGACGGAAACGGTGAAGGCGCGGACCATCAAAGTAAAGGTCAAGTAGGGGCACCACAACGCTGAGCCCTTATCTTCCCCGCAGCTCCAGGGGCTGCGGGGTAAGGAGAGAAGGGGGAAGAGGCCACTGGCTTTCCCTTGTCAGCTTAAGAAATCCATCTATCCTCTGGGAGGATGGGACGATGGCGGAGATCAAGCTTCGACCCCTTGCGGATCGGGTGGTGGTGGAACCCATTGAGCGGGAGGAGGTGACCCCCAGCGGTATCATCCTCCCGGAAACCGCGAAGGAGCGCCCTCAGGAGGGCCGGGTGATCGCTGTGGGCCCCGGGCGCGTGGATGAGAGCGGCAAGCGAGTCCCCATGGAGGTAAAGGTGGGCGACCGCGTGCTCTTCGCCAAGTATGCAGGCACCGAGTTTAAGGTGGATACCACCCGCAAGTTGCTGATCCTCAAAGAGAGCGATATCCTGGCGATCGTCGAGGAGTGATCTCCTGATCGCTTTCTGCAATTCCGCGATTCGAAATCCTTATCCTCTAAGGAGGTGATCGGAAATGGCGCCCAAGCAGCTGGTCTTTGGGGAGGAGGCTCGCCGCCGTCTGAAGCGCGGCATCGATATCCTGGCCAACGCGGTGGGAACCACCCTGGGGCCCAAGGGACGGAATGTGGCACTGGATAAAAAGTGGGGAGCCCCGAGCATCACCCACGATGGCGTGACGGTGGCCAAGGAGATCGAGCTGCCGGACCCCTATGAGAACATGGGGGTGCAGCTCCTCAAGGAGGCGGCGACCAAGACCAACGATGTGGCCGGCGATGGGACGACCACGGCGACGGTGCTGGCCCACATGATGGTCACGGAGGGTATGAAGAACGTGGCCGCAGGGGCTAACCCGATGCTTCTGAAGAAGGGCATCGAGATGGCCGTGAAGGCCGTGGTCGAGGAGATCAAGCGGATGGCCAAGCCGGTCCAGAGCAAGGACGACATCGCCCACGTGGCGGCCATCTCCTCGGCGGATCCAGAGATCGGGAACCTCATCGCTGAGGTCATGGATAAGGTTGGCAAGGATGGTGTGATCACGGTTGAAGAATCGAAGACAGGCCTGCCTTTCGAGACAGAGTATGTTGAAGGGATGCAGTTTGACCGTGGATACATCTCGCCTTATTTCGTGACCAATCCGGAGACGATGGAGGCGGTGCTGGAGAATCCCTACATCCTGATCCACGATAAGAAGATCTCCGCCGCCGCCGACATCATCCCGGTACTGGAGCGCGTGCTCCAGGAGGGCGAGACCCGCTCCCTGCTGGTGATCGCGGAGGATGTGGATGGCGAGGCCCTGGCGACCCTGGTGCTGAACAAGCTGCGGGGCATCTTCAACGCCGTGGCGGTGAAGGCGCCGGGCTTCGGTGAGCGCCGCAAGGCGATGCTCCAGGACATCGCCATCCTCACCGGCGGTCAGGTGATCAGCGAGGAGCTGGGCCGCAAGCTGGAGGGGGTGCGCATCGCGGACCTCGGCCGGGCCGATAAGGTGGTGGTGACCAAGGACGACACCACCATCATCGGCGGACGGGGCGACCCAAAGGCCATCAAGGGCCGCATTGAGCAAATTAAGGCCGAGATGGAGAAGACCACCAGCGATTACGACCGCGAGAAGCTGCAGGAGCGCCTGGCGAAGCTGGCCGGCGGGGTCGCCATCATCCGCGTCGGCGCGGCCACTGAGGTGGAGCTCAAGGAGAAGAAGCACCGGGTTGAGGACGCGCTCTCGGCGACCCGCGCGGCGGTGGAAGAGGGCATCGTGCCCGGCGGCGGCGTGGCCCTGCTGAACGCTGCCAAGGCCCTGGACAACCTGAAGGCCGAGGGCGACGTTCAGACGGGCATCAACATTGTCCGCCGCGCCCTGGAGGAGCCGCTCCGGCGGATCGCCGAGAACGCAGGCGAGGACGGCGCGGTGGTGGTGGAGATGGTGCGCCGCCTCCAGAAGGAGCGGAACAACCTGAACATCGGCTACAATGTGCTGCAGAACGAGTATGTGGACATGGTGGAGGCGGGCATCATCGACCCGGCCAAGGTGACCCGCACCGCCCTGGAGAACGCCGCCAGCGTCGCCGCGATGATCCTCACCACCGAGGCCCTGGTCACCGAAGTGCCGGAGAAGAAGAAGGAGACCACTCCGACGCCCTCTGAGGAGCTCTAAGCCTGAAGTCCTCTGAAAAGCGACTGGGGCGGGTCTCTGACCCGCCCCAGTGACTTCATTTTGGCTCGTGTTGCGGACACATGTCGCTGACTGGGCCCGATTGTGGGCAAGAGTTTAGGATGGTGGGGTGGGCGGCTTCGTCGCCCGCCTTACCACCCTAAGCTCCTAAAAACGAAGCGATGGTCCAAGCCCGCTAGTGCTTTGTCCAGTTATCGACTGGGGATTGGAGGAACCGAAGCGAGTCCGGAAGGCGATGGCCCCTCCCCCCTCCCCACGGCCCTCTAGGCCGTGGAGAGGGGGGAGAAAAAATCTTTCGGGGGCGGTGCGGG
>NZ_JANWXB010000250.1 GCF_025055495.1 Thermoflexus sp.
GAGATCCTCCGGGCGATCTGGGAGAACCGCGATCAGCTCGGCTACGCCTGGCGCATCCTGCGGGATGGGGTCTGCGACGGGTGCGCCCTGGGCACCGCCGGGATGCGCGACTGGACCATCACCGGGATCCATCTCTGCAACATCCGCCTGCGTCTGCTCCGTCTCAACACGATGCCTCCCCTTGACATCCGCCTCCTCTCGGACGTGCGATCCCTGGCCCAGCGATCCGCCCGCGAGCTCCGCGCCCTGGGCCGCCTTCCCTACCCGATGATCCGACATCGCGGCGAGCCCGGCTTCCGCCGGATTTCCTGGGACGAGGCCCTGGACTTCATCGCCGGCTTCATCCACCGCACGGCACCGCAACGGCTGGGCTTCTATCTCACCAGCCGCGGCCTCCCCAACGAGGCCTACTACGTGGCGCAGAAGGCGGTCCGGGCAATGGGGACCAACTCCATCGACAACGCGGCGCGGGTCTGTCACGCCCCCAGCACCCTGGCCCTCCGGTCGGCCCTCGGCGTGGCCGCCACCACCTGCTCCTACACGGATCTGATCGGGACGGACCTCATCGTGTTCTTCGGCTCGAACGTGGCGAACAACCAGCCGGTGATGATGAAGTATCTCTACTACGCCCGCAAGGCCGGAACCCGGGTGGCGCTGGTCAACCCGTATCGGGAGCCGGCGATGGAACGATACTGGGTTCCCTCCGATGTGGAGAGCGCCCTGTTCGGGACCCGGATCACGGATCGCTTTTTCCAGATCCGGGTGGGCGGCGACATCGCGTTCATCCACGGCGCCATCCGGCACATGATCGAACAGGGATGGATGGACGAAGCCTTCATCCGAGCGCACACGACCGGCTTCGAGGAACTGCAGGCTTTGCTGATGGCCATGCCATGGGAGGAACTGGAAGAAAGCGCCGGGCTTTCCCGGGAGGAGATGCTGGACTTCGCCCGCATGGTGGCGGAAGCCCAGCGGGCGGTCTTCGTGTGGAGTATGGGGATCACCCAGCACGCCCATGGGGAGGACAACGTCCACGCCATCATCAACCTCGCCCTGACCCGGGGCTTCGTCGGCCGGGAGGGATGCGGCCTGATGCCCATCCGGGGCCACTCGGGGGTCCAGGGCGGGGCCGAGATGGGCGCTTACGCCACGGTGTTCCCGGGCGGCCTCCCCATCAACGAGGAGAACGCCCGTCGCCTCTCGGCACTTTACGGCTTTGAGGTGCCCTCTCAACGCGGCCTCACCGCCCCGGAGATGGTGGAGGCCGCCCACCGCGGGGAGCTGGACCTCCTCTTCTCCGTGGGCGGCAACTTCCATGAGGTGCTCCCCCGCCCGGACTTCGTCCGCGAGGCCCTGGAGCGGGTCCCCCTCCGGGTCCATATGGACATCGTCCTCTCGCCCCCCATGTTCTTCGAGCCGGGGGAAGCGGTCCTCCTGCTCCCGGCCGCCACGCGTTATGAGGGCCCAGGCGGGGTCACCGAGACCACCACGGAGCGCCGGGTGATCTTCAGCCCGGAGATCCCGGGGCCGCGCATCGGGGAAGCGCGCCCGGAGTGGTGGGTTTTCGGGGAACTGGCCGCTCGGGTCCGCCCGGAACTCGCCGATCGTGTCCGCTTCCCCCACACCTCCGCCATCCGGGAGGAGATCGCGCGGGTCATTCCTCAATACGACGGCATCCAGCATCTGCGGAAGAAGGGGGATCAGTTCCAGTACGGCGGGCCCCGGCTGTGCGAGGGCTGGCGTTTCCCCACCCCCGATGGGAAGGCCCGCTTCAAAGCGGTGCCGCTTCCTCGGGTGGAGATCCCGGAGGGCGCGTTCCGGGTGGCCACCCGACGGGGGAAGCAGTTCAACAGCATGGTCCAGGAGGATGTGGATCCCCTCAACGGCCTCCCCCGGGACGCCGTGCTGATGCACCCGGCCGACGCCGAACGGCTGAAGCTCCGCCCGGGGGATCGGGTGCGGCTCTATAACGCCCACGGCGTGTTCTACGGTCGGGTGTTCCTGGGGGATGTGAAGCCGGGCAGCCTTCAGATCCACTGGCCGGAGGGGAACGTCCTGGCCGCGCCGGACGTCCGCTCCCCGCTGGCAGGGATCCCGGCTTATAAAGGCATCGTGGCGTATGTGGAAAAGGTGACCGATTGAATCCGCTCGATCGGGATGGAAAGGAGAACTCGGATGGGCCGGGATGGCGCGTGGAAGGGATGGCCCATCACCGGCTGGCGGCGGGATCACGCCGAGGCCCGGGAGGATGTGGTGATTGTGGAGGAGCCCCTGGAGATCCAGGCGGTGGTCCCAGGGGATGGGACGATGGAGGTTTTCCCCGTCGCGGTCACCATGCGAACCCCCGGGGATGATGAGGAGCTGGCGCTGGGCTTCTTCTACACCGAGGGCCTGATCGACGACCCGCAACCGCTGGCCCACGGCCTGTCGATCGAGCGCCCCTCCCCGAACGAAGCGCGGGTGATCCTGCCGCCCGAACTTCGGATCGACCGGCAACGGCTGACCCGGCATTTTTACATGACCAGCAGCTGCGGGGTGTGCGGAAAGGCCGCCATCGAGGCGGTGTTCGTTCAGGGATTCCCCTCGTTGCCAGAAGATGGGCCGGTGATCCCCCTTTCGCTCCTGTATGACCTCCCCCGTCGGCTCCGGGAGGCGCAGACGCTCTTCCGGCGCACCGGCGGGCTGCATGCGGCGGCGATCTTCGATCCGGAAGGGCGATTGCGCTGGTTGCGGGAGGATGTCGGCCGCCATAATGCGGTGGATAAAGTCATCGGCGCCGCGCTTCGGGAGGGATGTCTGCCCCTGGGCCGGGCGGTGATGCTGGTGAGCGGCCGGGCGGGCTTCGAGATCGCCCAGAAAACGCTGCGGGCGGGCATTCCCATCCTGGCCGCCTTAGGGGCGCCCTCCAGCCTCACCCTCGAGCTGGCCCAGGCGGTCGGGATGACCGTGGTGGGCTTCCTGCGGGAAGGCGGAGCCAACGTCTACACGGCCCCGTGGCGGATCCACGTCCACGGCGCGACGTGATCCGCGCTGGACCCCGAACGCGCCTCCACATTCCCACGCGATCGCTCGCCGAACTTCAGGCGCAAGGATCGCCCCTGCGCCCGGGAAATGAAGGGAGGCTGGATCGCAGAAAGCCGCCTCCTCTGCCTGCGAAATCCCCAACTCGCCCGATCGCAGAGAAGGATCGGACAGGGACTTCCCCCAACTCTGAGAGGGCCTGGTGAATCCGAACCCGCTATACTACAAAGGAAGAACCCCGGAGCGAGCTCGCCGGACGGCATCGCATCCGCCCATCCGCTCTTTCAACGATCGATCGTCCATGATCGAGGCACCTGTCCGACGCATCTTGGGAGTCCGGGTCCACGACGTCACCATGGGCGAGGCCCTGCGCATCGTGGAGGCCTTCCTGGCCGGGGGCCAGTCCCATCAGATCTGCACGGTGAACCCGGAGTTCGTGATGCGCGCCCAGCGGGATCCCGCGTTCTTCCAGACCCTGGAAAACGCGGACCTGAACGTCCCGGACGGGGTGGGGTTGTTGTGGGCGGGGCGGGTTCTCGGGCAGCCCCTGCGGGAACGGGTCCCCGGCGTCGAGCTGATGGAGGCCTTAGCCGCCCGGGCGGCGGAGCGGGGATGGCGGATCTTCCTGTTGGGGGCCGCAGCGGGCGTGGCCGATCGCGCCGCCGCCGTCCTGCAGGCCCGATATCCGGGCCTGGTTGTCGCCGGGACCTTCGCCGGCTCCCCCCGGCCCGAGGACGCGCCCGCGATCCTGGAGCGCCTGCGGCGAGCGCGGCCGGATCTGCTCTTTGTGGCCTATGGCGCACCCCAGCAGGACCTCTGGATCGCCCGCTATCAGCCCGAACTGGGCATCCCGGTGGCGATGGGCGTAGGAGGGGCGTTCGACTTCATCGCGGGGATGGTGCCCCGCGCCCCACGCTGGATGCGGGAGGCCGGCCTCGAATGGCTCTACCGCCTGATCCGCCAGCCGTGGCGCTGGCGGCGCATGCTGGCTCTTCCCCAGTTCGTCCTCGCCGTCCTGGCCGCCCGCTACGGGGGCGGGGGGACCGGGGCGGGCGCCGGGTAGACCTGCGCCGCGAACTCGTCCCAGTAGCCCCGCATCTGGGCCGGACCGTAGGCGAAGATCGCCATCCCCCGCGCGCCCAGCGATCGCGCCGTCTCGATCCGATCCCGGACATCCTGGAAACAGGCGTAGCCGCCGTGGATGCCCGGGAAGACGTAGCGCCCCGGCGCCCGCGCCTGGAAATCCGCCACCAGCGTCCGGAACCGTTCGAGCGTCCAGACCGTGGTGTCGGGGCAGTTCGCCGAGGGGGCTGCGGGATAGATCATCGGCATCAGGGCGTCCACCCAGCCCTCCCGGAGCCAGCGCACGGAGTCCTGGTAATAATCCGAGTATCCCGACGTGAAGCCCGGCCAGCCCCATCGGTTCTGGTAGACCCCCCAGACGGCCGCGGTCACCCAGGCGTGGGGGCGGATCCCCTTGACCGCTGCCCGGACCTCCTGCACCAGGGCGTTGACCTGCTCCCGCTGCCATTCCGCCCGCGCCGCCGGGTCGCTGAACGAGGGGGTGAAGGGATCATAGGAGTAATCCCGTCCTGGATAGCGGACGAGGTCCAGGTGCACACCATCCAGGGGATAGCGGACCATGAGATCCTGGACCACCCGGACCACCTGATCGCGCACGCCGGGCCAAGCGGGGGTGGCCCAGAGATAAGAGGAGCAGGTCATCAGGTTCATCGGATTCCCCGAGGAATCGTGGGCGCGCCACGCGCTCCAGGACCGGCCGTTGGTGCGGGAGAAGGTCCAGAAGGGGTGGGGCGGGTTCAGGCCGTCGGGTGGGGCGCCGACGCCGCAGAGCCACGTGGGATACACGTTGACGTAGGCGTGGACCTGGAGGCCACGGGCGTGGGCGGCGTCGAGCAGAATGCGGAGGGGGTCGAAGCCGGGGGAAATGCCCGTGGTGCGGGTAACGGTGCCGGTGAGGCGGGCGGCCCACGGCTCGTGGCCGGGGGTATAGTAGGCGTCGCCGGTGCCGCGGACCTGGAAGAGGAGCACGTTGAAGCGGGCGGCGGCCGCCCCCTCGGCGATCGCAACGAGGGCCTCCGGCCGCGCGGGGGTGCCGTCCGTCCGCGTCCAGTCGAAGCGGGTGACCCAGAGGGCGCGGAACTCGGGAGCGGGGGCGCGAAGGATCAGCGGGAGGTAGGCCCGATAAGGGCCCGGCGGACTGGGTGGCGTGGGGAGGATCTGAGGGAGCGGCGTGCGGGCCGCCGGCGCGGGCGGGACGTATCCGCTCCGCTGATACCAGAGGGCGTTCTCCACGTCCACGGGGGCGAGGGCGCCGGTCGGCGGTGCCCCCCCGAGGCCCAGAGCCAGGATCATCCATCCCAGCGTCCGCACTCTCCCACGGCCGCATGCTTGGAGAGGGAACATCGCTCCTCCTTAAAGGCGTGAAAGCGGGCGCAGGCCCGCGCCGTCCGCAAGCCTGCCCATCCCGCTCTTCGAGTCCGCTCCTTAGGATGATACAATATAAGAGCGCATCTCTCTACCCGCCTCGGCGCAGGGCCTTCCTGGCGATTCGAACGCCCTCCCCGATGTCCCCGTAAGGGAGCACGGAGATGGACCCGAAGGAACGCGAGAATTCGATCCGAAGATACCGGAGCGCCGTGGAGAAGGACTGGGCGTATTTAGAGGACTGGAGCGCCCTCTTGGACAGCAAGGCGCCCCTGGATCTCGAAAAAGTCTTCTTTCGGCTGATGGCCCGCCCGCGGCCAGAGCGGAAGCCGGTGGAGCCGCTCGAGCCGGAGCTGGACGCCGACCCGAAGCGCTTGGAGGCGGCGGGCTACCCAGCGGTTGATCGGGAGGTCTTACCCCCGATCCCCCTCGGTCAAATCCTTCGCGAAACCCGCCACGCCGTCCTCCTGGGCGAGCCCGGCGCGGGCAAGTCACCACCCTACGATTCATCGGCCTGTGCTTCGCCCGCGTCGAGCAGAACTGGCATCGGGAACGCCTCGGCGTCGAAGAGCCCCTCGTGCCCGTGCTCCTGCGGTTGGCCGATCTCCATGCAGACCTGGGAAAGCAGCCCCC
>NZ_JANWXB010000331.1 GCF_025055495.1 Thermoflexus sp.
CGAGAGATCCACGACGAGTTCAGACGCGGGCTTTACTGGGTGCACCTTACGAGCTAAGAAGAAGGTCACTTTGGCGTCTACCTCCAGCCCCCCCAGTGCCCGGATACGCGGCTCAAAATAAGCCCAAACCGCCCGCCAGTCCGGCCCGTTTCGCCATCCATAAGCCCGTTCCAACCAGTCGCATTCGAACTGAATGAACGCTTTGGCCTCTTCTGGATCCAGATTTACCCCGGTGGGATAAAACTCCACCTGCTCCACCTGAAACCCCATTCGCTCCAGAGCTTCCTGGATCTCCACCTTGGTAAAGAAGCCAGCCCGAATATACTGATAGATCTCCAGGGCCAGCTTCTGCGATGGGGTCTCTGCATCCTCTGGCGTGGTGGTTGCCAGGGCAAACCACCCTCCTGGCCTCAGCACTCGATTGACCTCTTCAAACAGGCGGTGCATGCTCGGCAAGTCCAGGCAGATATCCTGAAGAGCCAGAAAGGTCCCTACCCCATCGAAGATGCCGCTTGGGAACCCCAGGCGATAGGCGTCCATCTGGATAAAGGTGCTGAGCTGGGAATTGGATTCCTGGGCATGCTGACGGGCCAGCTCGACCTCGCACCGCGCCAGGTCGATCCCGACCACCGTCCGGGGGAACAGCGCTCGCTCTATCTCCAGTGCGAACCATCCGTCTCCAGTTCCGACATCTAACCACCGCTGGCCAGGGGCCCCAGGGATCCGGTGCACAATGGCCCGCCGCACACCATTCAGATCATCGTAATAGCTCTGGAACTCCCGGATCACTCGCAAGCCGCGTTCTCCCATCTACCGACCCCCTCGCTCAGAGGTTGAGGAGTTGCACCGTTCGCTTACTGTCCGCTCGCTAGGCCCCGGATGCCAGGCGCCAGACATTCAAAGGCGGGTGGGGCCGTTTATCTCCACCCGCCTTTGAATCGGCCAAAAGGTGGCGGTCTCTTCGCCTCCTCAAGGGCAGCGAGCCAGACCTGGCCTGCCCTCGCGCCCTTAACCACCTGCGGACATCCCGGCCACGAAGCCGCCCTCCGTCATTTTCCGCACATCCAGGACCTCGTCCAGTTTCTCCGCCGGCAGGAGGCCCATCTCCAGGACCACGTCGCGGATTGTCCGGTTCTCCGCCATCGCCCTCTTTACCACCTCCGCGGCCCGATCGTAGCCGATGTGAGGCGTGAGGGCGGTGGCTAGGATCGCGTTCTTATGGACCAGCGTCTCCATATGCTCGCGGTTGGGCACGATGCCGCAAATGCATTTATCGGCCAGCACCGTCGCCGCGCTCGCCAGGATATGGATGGACTGAAGGAGATTATGAGCGATCACGGTCAGAGCCACGTTGAGCTCGAAGTTCCCCGAGGCGCCGGCCATGTTGATTACCACATCATTGCCCATCACCTGCATGCAGACCATCATCACCGCCTCAGGGATCACCGGGTTGATCTTGCCCGGCATAATGGAGGACCCGGGTTGTAAAGCGGGGAGCCGGATCTCGGCCAGGCCGGCCTGCGGGCCGGAGTTCATCCAGCGCAGATCGTTGGCGATCTTATATAGCGAAACGGCCACAGTCTTCAGCTGGCCGCTCAGCTCCACCGCCGCGTCCTGGGCCGCCTGGGCTTCGAAGTGATTTTCCGCTTCCCGGAACGGCAACCCGGTCTCCTCGCTCAGGGCTGCCGCGATCCGCCGGCCGAACTCCGGATGGGTGTTGATCCCGGTGCCCACCGCTGTCCCCCCGAGGGCCAGCTCCGCTAAGTGCGGCAACGCCGACTCAACCCGACGGATCCCATGTTCGATCTGACTGGCATAACCGGAGAACTCCTGACCCAGGCGCACCGGCATGGCATCCATCAGATGAGTGCGCCCGGTCTTCACGATATCATCGAACTCATGCGCCTTATCGAGGAGCACCTCGTGGAGATGGCGCAAAGCCGGGAGCAGCCGCTCGTGCACGGCCAGATAGGCCGAGATATGGATGGCCGCCGGGATCACATCGTTGGAGGACTGGCCCAGGTTCACGTGGTCGTTGGGATGGATCTCCTTGGAGCCGATCGCGCCGCCCAGGATCTGGATGGCCCGGTTGGCGATCACCTCGTTGGCGTTCATGTTTGTCGAGGTTCCTGACCCGGTCTGGAAGATATCCAGCGGGAAATGATCATCCAGCTTCCCCTCGATGACCTCCCAGGCCGCCTGCATGATCGCGTTCGCGCGCCGCTCGTCCAGCAGGCCCAGATCCCGATTGACTTTAGCGGCGCAGTATTTGATCAGCCCCATGGCGCGAATGAAATCCCGATGGAACCGGATCCCGCTGATCGGGAAGTTCTCGATCGCTCGCTGCGTCTGAGCTCCCCAGAGCGCATGGGCCGGGACCCGCACTTCCCCTAAGGAATCCCGTTCAACTCGGAACGCCTCCATAGCAACCTCCTTAAGGGTGGATCGCGCCACCGCCGCCCCTAGCCCGAGGCCGTTTTTCTTCCCCCTCCCCCTTCGCCGCGAAATCCTCGGTTGCAAACCGGGGGTTTTTTCTCAACCCTCTCCCCACGCCGCGAAGCGACGTGGGGAGAGGGTAGGGGGGAGGGACAAGCCCCGAATCCCCCGCAGGGGTCATCAGGATTGCGGTTGCTCGATTGCAATCCTGACGATCCCTGCTACAGAGCAACGCGAAACAGCGAGGGGAGGGATCGTTCTACACCATCTACGCCATGGGCAGCTTCTGAGCCCTCCTGCGGATTTTGGGGGAGGGACCCCGGCCTGCTTTCCTCATCGGATTGGACTCAACGCCTGAAGTTGCCCATAGCCTCATCTACCTTAACGCCCGAATAGGGGCATCCCTTGTGGGTGCCCCTACGATGCCCTGTCCTGTGTTAATCTTAACGCCAGATTCGAAACACCAGGTTCAGCACCAGGGTGAGCAGCAGGCTGAGCAAAATCGAGGTGGCCAGCGGGAAGAAGAACACAAAGTTCCCTTTCTGGATCAGGATGTCCCCGGGCAGGCGGCCGAGGCCTGGCACCCTACCGATCAGCATGAACATCAGACCCAGAACCAGGAAGAACAGCCCGATCAGGATGAACCAGCGTCCGAACTCCTGAAACGGCATTTCATCCCCTCCTCACCATCCTTCCAGATATTTCCGCCACTCCCCGTATTCTCGCAGGTAGAAGCCGAAAAGATAACGGATGGTGGGGACAGGCTCAAAGGGTGGTCGCAGCAGAGCCATATGAGCTTCAGCCGGCGTCCGATTCCCTTTGCGGCGATTGCACGCCGGACATGCCGCCACCAGGTTTTCCCATGTATGCTTTCCGCCTCGATGGCGCGGGATCACGTGGTCCACTGTCAAGTGAGGAGAGGAGCGCCCGCAATATTGACAGGTATACTGGTCCCGCCTCAGGATCTCCCGCTTGGTCAGACGCAACCGACGGGGCGGCCGCCGCACCACATAGCGTAACCGGATCACCGAAGGACACGGGAAAGCCCGCGAAGGAGTGCGCACCTCGCCCCGGCCGTTCTCCAGAATCTCTGCTTTCCCATTGAGCACCAAGGTGATCGCCCGGCGGAGAGAACAGACATTCAGAGGCTCGAAGTTGGCGTTCAGCACCAACACCGGTGCTTGAAGCAGGGATGGGGATCCGAACCTCCTTGAAGCCTCCATGGCGGAACCTTCCTGAGAGAAGATCCTCCGAAGAAGGACCCTGTATGGTCGTGATCAACTCAGGACTGGTGGGGATGCTGTGGCGATGGCCTCTTCTCCCTGGATCCCCCTTCCTCGAGGAGGGGGATTTTTGATTTTGTGGGCGGCCTCGCCCGCCCACAAAGCCGCACACAGGGAATGCCCTCAACCCCCAAGTAAGCGCTGCCCTCTGGATCGAATGCAAAGACAGATCAAAGGAAGGCCCATCGATTTCCACGGCATCATTATAAACAGGGCGCAGCAAATTCGCCAGAGGAATGGGACAATCCGTCCGAACCTGCTCAATCCCGGGCCTCATCACCCTCCTTCAAGGCGCCAGCTCCGCTCGATGGCCTGGATTTCCTGGCGGAGGCGTCGGGTCAGGAGCTGACGTTCCTCCGGGCTGAGAAAAGCAGCCTCCACCGCGTTCTCCAGGATCCGCAACAAGTCCTTCCAGTGTAAACCCATCCCGGCCATAGCAAACAAATACTCATCGGTCAGCGTGGTGTCACTGATGCTAGGATCATCGGTGTTCAGCGTGACTTTGAGACCTAACCGATAGAGGTCCGGAAGGGGATGGTAACGGAAGTTTGCAACTGCGCCCGTCTGCAGGTTGCTGGTCGGGCAGATCTCTAGTGGAATGTTTCGCTCATGAAGCAGTCGGAGGACATAGAAATCATGGATAGCCTGGATCCCATGACCGATGCGGTGGGCACCCATCACCAGGATCGCATGGCGGATATTTACTGGAGGACCCACCTCTCCCGCATGGATGGTCAGGAAGAGCCCCTGCTCGCGGGCCCATTGGAAAACAGGAATTAGCTCTTTGGCAGACTTGCGAAGCTCATCCCCTGCCAGATCCAGCGCCACCACACCCTGAGGGCGGTAGGCGATAGCCAGACGGGCGATCCGCCAGGCGATCTCCGGGTTTTCCCCCCGCACGATGGTCAGAATCAGGCGTGTCTGAATTTCAAATTCCCGCTGGGCTTGCTCCACGCCCTCCAGAACCCACTCAATGACCTCTTCCAGACGAAACCCCTGACTCTGGGCGAGGGCTGCGGGGTTAAAGCGGAGTTCCAAATAGCGGACGTGATCAAGAGCGGCATCGACGACCGCTTCATAGGCCATACGGCGGATAGCCTCTTCGCTGGTGTAGAACAGGCGAAGGAGCTGGAAACGGGAGAGAAAGCGGTGGAAATCCGCGGGCTCGCTGGCTGTGAACCGGATGAGAGGTTCCAGCTCCGTTGCCCCTATGTCCAGCCCCGGGTGGATCTGATGGCGACGAGCGATCTCCATCAGGGTGCTTAAGCGAAGGGATCCTTCCAAATGCCGGTGCAGATCGACTTTGGGGAGACGATGGAGAAGAGAGCGCCATGCATGCGCCACCGGGCCGCGCCGGAGGCGCATTCGCACGCGCTCCGGAGATGGCTCCACCGATCTTGACCCTTTGCTCTCTCGACCTCTCGCCGAGTCCATCTCTGAATACTCTAAGAGCTGCTTCAAAAGTGTCCAATCGAGAAGAACGGATAGCGGAACTCGCCTTGACCTTTTTTACTCCATGAGAGCTTCCGGGGCTAAGCGAGCTGTCCTCCTCCCTCCTCGCGGCCCTTCAGGCCGCGGGGAGAAAAAATCTTTCGGGGGCGGTGCGGGGAGCCTTCGCCCCCCGCACCGCCCCCGAAAACCCTTTCGTAACCCCCACTCATGATTCCCCGAATAGAAACTCCAGCAATTCATCAGGGGCTACGGTCGGCGGCTTGGGAAGGGGAAAGTAAAAGGTGCTTCCCTTCCCCAACTCGCTTTCCGCCCAGACCTGGCCGCCATGGGCCTCCACGATCCGCTTGACGATGGCCAGGCCCAGCCCCATCCCCCCGAACCGCCGCCTGGTAGATCCATCCACTTGATAAAACCGCTCAAAGATGCGCTCCAGTTTATCCGGTGGGATCCCAATGCCCGTGTCCTGCACCGACACCTGGACATACTTCTCCATGTCCAGAATGCGAACTGTGATGCGCCCCCCGTTGGGGCTGAACTTCACCGCGTTGTGCAGGAGGTTGTCCAGGACCTGGGAGAGCCGTTCTCGATCTCCCCAGACGATCACTGGACCCCCTGGATCCTCGATAGCGAACTCCAGGCCGGCCTGGGAGGCGGTGAGCTGGAAGCTCTGGACGGAGACACGAGCTATGGCGACAATGTCCACCGCCTCAAAGTTGAGGGCCCCTCGCTCGATCCGCTGAAGGGTAACGATATCGCCAACCAGCCGGCTCAGCAGGTTGGTTTTCTCGGAAATGATCTTCACAGCCTCTCGCTGCGCTTCTGTCAACGGCCCCATCGAGCCATCCAGCAGGAGATCCACATACCCCTTGATGAAGGTCAGAGGGGTTCGCAATTCATGGGAGACGTTCTGCACGATTTCATCTTTCAGACGATCCGCCTCCTGAAGCTCTTCGTAAGCCCGGCGCAGTTCCTCCGCATGCGCCTTCAATTCGTAGAACAGGCGAGCGTTCTCAATGGCGGCAGCCGCCTGGGTGGCCACGATGGTCAGCAGACGCTCATGCTCCGGCTGAAAGGCGTTGGGAATCTCATGGTCCACCGAGAGAGCTCCGATCACCCGATCGCCGACCATCAACGGAACACACATCAGGGAACGGACGGAGGGATCGAACACCACGAAGCGTGGATCCTCACGGGTGTCTGGGACATAGATCGGACGCTTCTGCTGCACGACCTGGCCGGCGATCCCCTCGCCAATCCGCAGGCGAGCCTCCTGCCGCCAGCGGTCCTTGACCCCTGCGGCAGCCCGGATCTCCAATAGCTCCGTGCGAGGGTTCAGCAACATAATGTTCGCCGCCCGACAATGAAGGACCTCCCGCAGGGTCACCACTACCGAGTCCAACAGGATCCCCAGATCCAGAGTGGTGCTCATGCGACGGGCGAACTCATAAAGCGTGGTGACCTCCCGCAGGCGCTGGGTCGTCTCGCGGTATAGGCGGGCGTTCTCCAGGATCACCGCCAGGTGGCCCGCCAGGGTGGTCATCAGACGCATATCCTCTTCCGTGAAGGCGTTCGGGCGCGGGCTCTCCGCATTGAGCACGCCGATGACCCGCTCCCCGATCTTCATCGGGATGGCCAGCTCAGAGCGGGTGCCGGGTTCTGCCTCTAAATAATCCGGATCCTGGGTGACATCCGGGACCAGAGCCGGAATCCCTGTTCGGGCCACCCGGCCAGTGATTCCCTGGTGGATCGTGAGGGGGACAAGGATCGCCTGTTCAGAGAACCCATAATGCCCGTAGCTCCGGAGACGCCCGGTTTCCTCCTCCAGCAAGAGGCATTCCACCGCTTCGAAGCCCAGCGTTCGTTGAATGGCAAAGAGGGCTTGGTGGATCACGCGCTCTGGGTCCAGGGTGGCAGTCGCCGCCGCGATCACCTCGTAGAGGATGCTCAGCTCATTCAGCCGACGGCGCACCTGATGGAAGAGCCGTGCGTTCTCCAGGGCGATCGCCAGCTGTCCGGCAAGGGCGCTAAGCAGGCGGATGTGATCTTCCCGGAAAGCTCCCGGTTCCGGGCTCTGGACATCCAGGACACCGATCAAGCGGTCGCCTAACAAAAGCGGAACGGCCAGCTCCGACCGGGTCTGGGGGATCCGAGGCAGGTATCCCTCATCCCGCTGCACATCCGGCACCAGCACGGGGGTCCGGGTCGCAGCGGCACGCCCCACCACCCCCTCCCCAAGCCGGAGGCGATCGGCGCGCTGAGCCTCCTCCTCTCGCTCACCGGTTCGATACCGCACCAGCATGTCAGGATTCATGGGATCCGTCAGGAAGAGGGCCACGTATTGAAAGGCCGGTTCCTCCCGGAGCAGCCGGATGATCTGATCGATCAGGGCGTCGAAATCCGTGAAGCGGACGGCAATCTCGGAAGCCCGGTGAAGGGTTTCCAGCTCCCTCAGGCGGCTCAGCGCCTCCTCATAGAGACGGGCGTTGGCGATCGACACCGCCACCTGGTCGACGATGGTGCTCAGCCAGCGCAGCTCATCTGCGCTGAACAGCCGAGGGGATTCAAATACCACCTGCAGGGCACCCATCACCCGGCCCGCATGACGTAGCGGAAACGCCGCAATGGCCCCAATCCCCCAGGCCCGAGTTTCAGGATCTTTGAACAGCGGATGTGCTGAGGTATTCGGAATGACCATGGGACGGCCGGTTCGGACCACGGTTTCGGTGACTCCCTCCGGCCGAGGACGAGGTGCCTCGAGGAGGATCTTCCCTCCCCGTGCGAGGGTCATCCCCGAACGCCAGCGCTCCCCGTTCTCGTTCAGCAGATGGATATACACCCGATCTGCCTGGGTGTGCCCCAGAAGGTGCCGGCCCACCGTCTCAAGCACTTGATGAAGATCCAGGGTGGCCGTGACCTGGGCGGCCATTTCCTGAAGGGCGCTGAGCTCGGTGATCCGCTTCTGGGATTCCTCATAAAGCCGGGCGTTGTGGAGCGCCAGGCTGACATGATCCGCCAGCGATCGAAAGATCGGCTCATCCTCGGGGAAGAAAGCGTGGGGATGAATGGAGAAAAGCACGAGGGTGCCAATGATAAAATCCTCTATATGAAGTGGAACGATGAGCGCCGAGCGGATCGGGTCCGCTCCTTCAGACGCCAGCAACAGATTCTCTTCATCCCTCAGGGTATCCCCAATCCGCACCATCACATCCTGAGCGAGGGCCCGGGCGAGGGCTCCCGCCAGCGGCCGGATGCTTCCTTTTACAAGATATTCGGATAACAATCCCGCCGAGGCGGCGACCTCCAGCTGGGCTGGATCTGGGCCGATCAGGAAGATCACCGCTCCATCGCCCATCATCTCCTCGACAGCCAGCCGGACCGCCACCTCGAACACTTCCTCGGAGCGCAGAGTGGCGGTTAATGCGCGGGAGATCCGGCTTAACGCCCCTTGCAGACGGGCGCGTCGCTGTTCGGCCTCGTAAAGCATCGTGTTGGCCAGGGCTACCCCGATTTGATCCGCCAGCGCCCGGGCCAGCTGGATCTCCTCCTCGGTGAAATGACGCAACCGGGTGTCACTGAGCTCGATCAATCCGATCGCGCGACCCCGCACCCAAAGCGGAAGCGTCAAACATGTCTGATAACCGAAATGCTGCATCCAGGCTTTCTCGTGGGGATCAGCCTCTGGGTCGTCCATCCGGATTACCATGAAATCTCCTCCTTCTCCCCGCAACAGGCGAACGATTGCCGGGTATTCCGCCAGAGGATAACCCCGGCCCATCTCCGGCGGGGAGGGATCTTCCGCCTGTCGCTCCGGAGGCGTGTAATCCGCATAGACGATCAGCGCATCCCGCTGCGGGTTCAACAGGGAGATCGTGCAGTTGGTGACCTGGAGCACGTCTGCCAGATGCCTTGACGCTTGCCAGAGGACCTCCTCCGTGCTGAGGGTGGAGGCCGCCAGGGCCGCTCCGACCACCAGCGCCCCCAGATCCCGGATCCGACGCTGGGTTTCCCGATACAGAGTAGCGTTCTGGAGGGCAATGGCCGCATGGAAAGCCAGGAGATGCATGGCCTCCAGCTCTTCCGCCTGGAAATCTTTTCGAGCATCCACGGAAATCGCCAGATAGCCCAGCGTTCGCTCCCCGTGCGGCAGCGGCGCCACCCACACCTGATTTTCAGAGCTCTCGCCGAGCCATCCCAGGGCTCCACCATCTGGAAGCCGGCGCGGCCCGACAGGAGGCTCTCCCAAGAGGGCAACCACCTTCTCGCGGGGCAGACGATGCCCGACCGGGCATCGCTGGGGATTCGTCGTTGCCCGCAAGACCAGGTTTTCCCCGGAAGCGTCCCACATCCAAATCTGAGCCTCACCGGCATCGAAGAGCTTGCAAATCCCCTTGACCGTTCGCTCCAGGATGATGGCTGGATCCAGGTCAGTTGTCAGCTCCGTCATCACTCGGCTCAGCTGGGCCATGAGCCGGCTCCGACGGCGCTCCCGCTGGGTCATTCGAGCCGTTTCCAGGATCACGCCAAGCTGATCGGTGATCGCTGTGATGAATGCCTGCTCCGCGGGAGCCAGTCGCTCCGGATGGGAAGAGGCCAGACCCAGCAGGCCGATCGTTCGGTCCTGCGCCCGAAGCGGAGCCAGGACAAGGGCACGAAGCCCCCCAGGCCATCCCGCTTCGGGGGGCAGGCAAACCCGAACCTGATCTTCCTGAAGCGCCTGGGTCAGCATCTCCGGGGGCAGCGCTGCGATCAACGCTCGCATCGTTTCCGGATCGCGACCCCCCACGTGCCAGCCTTTCCCTTCGCCTTCCGATAAAAGCAACCATCCACCCTCGAAACCCAAGTTCTCCAGAAGCCACCCCAGGGCTTCCTCGGCTAGCCGGGGGACATCCGGGATCAAACCCGACAGGCCAATCATCGCATGGAAAGCCGCCAGCTCGTGGGCCATCCGCCGGGAATGCTCCAGCAGCCGGAAGACATACACGGTGGAGGCGATCAGCCCGCTCAAGGCCTCGACCAGGCGCGCCTCCGCCTCTGTCCTTTCGGGGATCGACTGGCTTCGTCCGAGAATCACCAGCCCTAACGGGCGCCCAGCGAAGCGCAGAGGGATGACATCGGTGGAGGCAAAGGCGGAAGAGGGCAGCAGATCCTTCAGAGGGCCCGGAAGACGCTTCCATGGGATTCCATGAACCCCTTCCATTCCTGTCAAAGCTTGAAGATTTTGCCAGGCAACATTGGCGGCCCACTCCTTGGGCCCGTTCTTTACACTGACCACCATTGCTGGAGGGAAGGAAGAACGGGCCTCGTCTGGAAGGAGAAGGATTCCGACCTCTGCGCGGGCGAGTTTCAGAATGATTCGCAGCGCCAGGCCCAGCCACTGCTCCATGTCCGTGGTTTGGGCCGCCTCACGGCCGGCCTCCGAAACCTGGGCGATCGCTTGACGATATTGCTCCAGCTCGAAACGGGCGGATCGCAAGCTCCTCGCGGTCAC
>NZ_JANWXB010000055.1 GCF_025055495.1 Thermoflexus sp.
GAGAGGGGAGGGGCCATGGTCTTCCAGACCGGCTTCGGGTCCTCAAATCCCCAGTTTAAAACTGGACAAACCACTACTGCTTTGTCCACTTTTAATTTGGGGGTTTTCGGGGGCGGTGCGGGGGGCCCAAGGCCCCCCGCACCGCCCCCGAAAACCCCCAAATTAAAAGTGGACAAAGCAGTAGTGCTTTGTCCAGTTATAAACTGGGGATTTGAGGACCCGAAGCCGGTCTGGAAGACCATGGCCCCTCCCCTCTCTCATGGCCTTCTGGGCCGTGAGGAGGGGGGAGAGAAAGTCTTTCAGGGGTAGTGAGGGGCTTTGCCTCCCACTACCCCTGAAAACCCCGAAATTCAGATGATGGTGAACCTGGAGGCGAATCAACAGGAACTCGCACATGCGTCCATCGCCCCGTATGCTTCGGACCTGACCGGTGGCCATTTGAACGTTCCTGGCCAGGGATGGGAGACCTGTCCCTCCTCCCCCATGAGGCAGAGGGGCGTGGGGAAAAGACTGGAATGGCAGGATGAGAGGCTTCGCCGCCCACCCGATCACCCCGAACCACCGGCCGGGAATAGAGCCATGCTCACCTCCTTCCGGTTGAGGCCTGCGATGCGTCGATGGAATGGATGGGGTGAAACCGCGATCGAGGTTCCTCTGTCGCCGGCCGCCCGGGCTTTCCTGGAGGATCAACTGGGGCCTGGGGCGCCTCCCCGAGATTGCTCCCTGGAAGAAGCCCTGGCGGGCGTCCCTCCCTCCCGCCTGCCTCCGCATCCGCTGGTCCGGACCGATCCGGAAACCCGGCTGCGCCACGCGGTCGGCCAGGGCATGCCGGATTGGATCGCGGCGCGCAGCGGCCGCCTCCGGGTCCCGGACGGAGTGGCCTTCCCCGAGACCAACGAGGAAGTGCGGGCCCTGCTGGCCTACGCCCGGGCGGTCGGCGCCCAGGTGGTGCCCTACGGCGGCGGCACCAGCGTGGTGGGGCATCTACGGCTGCTGCCGGATCCCCGCCCCGCCCTGTCGATCGACCTGAGCCGGATGAACCGCCTGCTCGCCCTGGACCGCCTGAGCGCCCTGGCCACCTTTCAGGCCGGCGTTCGAGGGCCCGATCTGGAGGCCGCGCTGCGCGCCCACGGCTTCACCCTGGGGCATTATCCGCAGTCTTTTGAGTATTCGACGCTAGGGGGCTGGATCATGACCCGTTCGGTGGGCCAGTTCGCCCTGGGCTACGGACGCATCGAGGACATGTTCGTCGGCGGGCGGCTGGAGACGCCGGAGGGCCCCTGGTGGATTCCGGCCATGCCCCCTTCCGCCGCCGGGCCGGATCTCCGCCATCTGATCCTGGGTTCAGAGGGCCGATTGGGGATCCTCACGGAAGCCACGCTCCGAGTGCGGCCCCTCCCTGAAGTGGAAGCGTTCCGGGCCTTCTTTTTCCCGGATTTCGCCTCCGGGCTGGCGGCGGCCCGCGAGATGGCCCAGCTGGGGCTACCCCTGATGATGCTCCGGCTGAGCACGCCGGAGGAGACCCAGATCACCCTGCGCCTGGCGGGGCGGGAGCGGCTGATCCGCCTGCTTCGGGGATGGCTGCGCCTGCAGGGGATGGGAGACGCCTCCTGCATGCTGCTGGTCGCCGCCGCGGGAACCCGCCGCATCGCCCATGCCGCGCTGGCGGAAGTCTACGCCGCCGCAGCGCGTCACCGCGGCCGATCCCTGGGGAGCCGCCCGGCTCGGGAATGGCTCCGTCAGCGCTTCCGCTCGCCTTATTTGCGGAACACCCTTTGGGAGATGGGTTATGCGGTCGATACGCTGGAAACCGCCGTCCTCTGGGCCCGCGTGCCCCGTATGGTCACAGCGATCGAAACGGCTTTGCGCCGCGGACTTGAAGAGATCGGAGAGCGAGTATACGCCTTCAGCCACGTCTCCCACGTCTACACCTATGGGGCCAACCTCTACACGACGTTCATCTTCCGGCTGGCGCGGGACCCGGAGGAAACCCTGGAGCGCTGGCGCCGTCTGAAGCACGCCGCCAGCGAGGCCATCGTGCGCCTCGGGGGGACCATCAGCCATCAGCACGGTGTGGGGGTGGACCATCAACCCTATCTGGAGGCCGAAAAGGGCACCTTGGGCCTGAGGATCCTGCGTGCGGCTTTCCGGGCCGTAGACCCCTATGGGCAGATGAACCCAGGCAAATTGATCGCCGAGAACGGGGGAGGGCACGTCCCCGGGCCGAGCCCGTAGGCAACAGAAAGCCGAGGGGCGCTCAAGCGCCCTGCGCATACATTCTGGAATTCTCCGGAGACGGAGCTGGGACCTTTGGCCACCAGCCCTGCCCTGAAAGATTGTTCCCCTCCCTACAGTCCGGAGAGTCTGAAGGAGGAAGAAAAGGGAAAGGGATATTCCCTTCCGGATCGGTTCCTCACTGGGCCAAGCCCTGCGAACCACGAACAAAAGACTCCCGATCGTCCCAAGCGCTCCCAAACGGGCGCTAAAGCGCCCGTTTATCCTGTTGGTAGTCGGGCACTTCAGTGCCTGTTCAGTTTGTAGTAGGGCACTTCAGTGCCCGTTCGAGCACTTTAGTGCTCGTTTACCAACGCGAACGCCCTGGGGAGATGGGAAAATGCCCCTGAATCGCGAGGAGGCATGGCTTCGACTGGACGAGCCCTGGGATCTCCTCATCATCGGCGGCGGGATCACCGGGGCCGGCTTGCTGGAGGAGGCCACGCGCCAGGGATTCCGGGCCGTGCTGCTGGAACAGCGCGACTTCGCCTGGGGCACCTCCAGCCGGTCCGGGAAGATGGTCCACGGCGGGCTGCGATACCTGCGTCAGGGGCAGGTCCGCACCACCTGGCATTCGGTGCGAGAACGGGAACACCTCCTGCGGGCCTTCCCGGGTCTGATCCAGCCCCTGGGTTTCCTGATGCCCCTCTACCGGGATGATCCCATCGGGCGGCCAGCGATGGCCGCAGGGCTCTGGATCTACGATGGGTTCGCCGGCCGCCGGGGCCATTGCTATCTTCGCCCGGATCCCTTGCTCGCGCTGGCTCCCCACCTGCGGCGGGAGGGCCTTCGAGGGGGCTATGCCTACCGGGATGCCCTGACCGACGACGCCCGGCTGGTGCTGCGGCTGATCCTGAACGCCGTCCGTAGGGGCGCAGCCGCCCTGAACTACGCCCGGGTGGAAGATTTCCTGCAAACCCGATCCGGCGCCATCGAGGGCGTCGTGGTCCGCGATCAGATATCCGGCCGGGAGACCGAAGTGCGGGCCCGTGCGACCGTGAACGCCACCGGCGCATGGGCGGACCAGCTACGGGGGAAGCTCGGGCGGCCGCCCCGGCTACGGCTTCTGCGCGGGAGCCACCTGGTGCTGCCCGGCTGGCGGCTTCCCCTCGCCCAGGGCATCATCCTCCTCCACCCGCGGGATCATCGGCCGCTGTATGTTCTCCCCTGGGAGGGGATGACCCTGGCGGGCACCACCGATGTGGACCACGACCAGGATCTGGCGGCGGAGCCGGTTATCCGGCCGGAAGAGTTCGAGTATCTGCTGATCGCCCTGCAACGCGCTTTCCCCTACCTGGATCTTTCCGCCGCCGACGTCACGGCAACGTTCTCCGGCGTGCGGGCCGTGATCGGAACGGGACGAGAGCAGCCTTCCCGCGAACCGCGGGATCATGCGGTGTGGGAGGAGCGGATCCTGACCGTCACGGGGGGAAAGCTCACGACCTTCCGGGTGATGGCGCGGGACGCCCTGCGGGCCCTTCGGCGTCGCCTGCCCACCCCTTCCCGCCCGCCTGTGGAGCGGATGCAACCTGAAACTAGCGAGGCCGCGCAAGCCGTCGCGGAGCGGTTCGACCCCGCGCTTGGGCTCCGCCTGCTCAGCCGCTATGATCCCGAAGCGCTTCCAGCCTTCCTTCAGGCCCCGCCCGAAGAACAGGAGCCGATTCCCCGGACCGATTTGCGATGGGCAGAGCTGCGCTGGATCGCCACCCACGAAGCGGTGGTCCATCTGGACGATCTGCTCCTGCGGCGGACCCGGCTGGGCTTCCAGTGGCCGAACGGGGCGCTTCCCTTCCTCGAACGATATGGCGCCCGGCTTCGAAGGATGCTAAGCTGGGAGGAGGATCGATGGGCCCGGGAAACGGAACGCTATCGGAGGATATGGGAAGGCGCCTACCGGCCGCCGATGTGATCCATCTCCCCGGGCGATTTCCGTGATCCATTGCCCGGCGAGGCCCCGGGAGGAAACTGGTTGCGTGGCTCCTTACAGGTTTTGGGTCAGGGACGTCGCCTTCGGCGGCACCCCTGACCCCAAAATATTCTCCCCATCCCCGGGGCCCATAGGCCCTGGGGGGAAGAAAGGAAAGAGGGGCTTCGTTGGCTTCTCTCTCCAAGGCGCTCGGATCCCCCGAAATCCCTGAAATCGGGAGCGTAAACCATGGATTCGACCGCTTCTTCGATGGAATGGACCCTCGCCCGCCGTCCGCTTCCCCTCCTGCAAGGATTTACTCCAGATCACCCGCCGGATTACGCGGAGATCCTGCGCTGCACCCACTGCGGGCTCTGTCTGAACCAGTGCCCCACGTTCCGCGTGCTGGGCTGGGAGCCGGATTCCCCCCGCGGGCGGATTTACCTGATGCGGGCGGTAGCGGAGGGACGCCTGGAGCTCAACCCGGATTTCCGGGAGCATATGGAAATCTGCCTCGCCTGTCGGGCCTGTCAGACCGCCTGTCCGGCCACGGTGCAGTTCGGCCGTCTGGTGGAGGCCGCTCGCTGGCAGACCCGGCAGACCCTGCCCATGGCCCCCGGGGAACGGCTTCTGCGGGCGATAATCTTCGGCCTGATCCTTGCCCGTCCGGCCTTCCTGAGCCTTCTATCCCGCGGGCTATGGCTATATCAGGCCGCCGGGATCCAGCGGATCGTCCGGAAAACCGGGTGGTTCCGCCGCCTGCCCGCCGCCCTTCGGACGATGGAAGAGATGTTGCCGGATCGGATCCCGGCGCAGGGGATGGCCGTCGGCCGGGTGGTTCCGGCGATGGGGGAGCAGCGAGGGCGCGTCGCCCTGCTGGCCGGATGTGTGATGCGCACCCTGCTGGCCCCGATCCAGGAAGCCACCATCCGGGTGCTCACTCGCCAGGGGTTTGAGGTGGTGATCCCTCGCGGCCAGGTCTGCTGCGGCGCCCTCCACGTCCACGCCGGGGAGCGTCGCCAGGCGCAGGCCCTGGCCCGCCGGAATGTGGCCGCCTTCATGCGCGAGGACGCGGAGGCCATCCTGGTGAACGCCGCCGGCTGCGGCGTCGCGATGAAGGAGTATGGGGAGCTCCTGAGCGACGACCCTCAATGGGCCGATGCCGCACGAACCTTCAGCGCGAAGGTGCGGGACGTCACCGAGTTCCTGGATGCGGTCGGCCCCCGTCCCTTCCCCAGGCGTCTGTCCGGGCGGGTGGTCTATCAAGATCCGTGCCATCTGGCCCACGGCCAGGGCGTTCGGGCGCAACCCCGACGGCTGCTCCGGGCCATCGGCCTGACGGTGATCGAGCTGCCGGATGGGGATCTCTGCTGCGGCAGCGCCGGGATCTACAACATCACCCATGCGGAGATCGCGAACGCCCTGCTGGAGGAGAAGGTGAACCAGATCCGTCGCATCGCCCCCGACCGGGTGGTGACGGCCAACGCCGGGTGCATGTTGCAACTGGCGATGGGCCTGCGGCGGGCCGGGATCACGATCCCAGTGCAGCACGTGGTGGAGCTACTGGACGAGGCGGGGGTCCCGTAAGAGGGGGATCGAAGATTTCTTTATGGGCGGGCCGGGCGCCTTCGGCGC
>NZ_JANWXB010000097.1 GCF_025055495.1 Thermoflexus sp.
TCTCGGAATTACTCGTTCACCTATCAGATCTGGTCCGGCCCCGATCCCGCTCGCGGCGAGCGGCTCGGCCAGGTGGACAGCTATCCGGGTATGGGCTCATGGCCGATGCGCTTCTGGCCGTCCGGCCGGGTGATCTGCGACATCCACCGCATTCCGCTAGCCATGCCGCGGGATGCGCCCACCCTGTTGTCCCTGCTGGTGGGGGTATACGATCGATCCCGGGCCGACCTGCGTCCGCTCCCCCGCCGGGGTGGGGATGGATGGATCCCCTTCGCGAAAATCCCCCCCTCTTCCCCGATGTCGGAGCACGGCTCCTGGGATGCGCGGTTTGAGCCAGGTATTCTGCTCCTTGCGCACCATGTTCAGGTCCTCGATCAAGGGATCCGTGTTCGCCTCACGTGGAAGGCGACCGCTCCTCTGCCCTCAGACCTTCACGTGTTCCTCCATCTTCTGGACGCGGAGGGACGATGGCTGGCCGGGGGGGACGGACCGCCCCGGGGTGGGGCTTATCCCACCGGGTGGTGGGAGCCGGGCGAGGTGGTCGAGGAAGAACGTTGGATCGAATGGAAACACCCACTGCCTCCAGGCGTCTACTCGGTTCACACGGGCTGGTATCACCTGAAGACAGGGGAACGCCTGCCCGTCGTTGATCCAACCGGGAGGCCGTTCCCGGGTTTCAGTGTTCCCCTGGAGGAGCTGCGGATCCACCCTGTTCCATGATGGAGAATACCGTTAGGCCTCGATCCGATGAGCATTCAAAGTGCGGTGAAAACGATGTGGAAGGATCTGGGCGTGCTATGGGTCCTCGTCGGGCTGATGGCCTGGTGGCAAGGGTTAAATCTGCCGGGCCTGCCTCGAGAGGGAGACGCCCTCCTGCACGCATATCGTGCCCTCGAGATGGCCCGGATGTGGCGGGCGGGCGTCCTGTATCCCCGCTGGGCGCCCGATCTCGCCGGCGGGATCGGCTATCCGCTGTTCATCTTCCATGCGCCGATGTTCCCCTGGTCCGTTGCTGCTCTCTCCGTGGGGTTAGGCCTCTCGATCGAGCACGCGATCAAGGCGGTCCTGATGATCGCCGCGTTGGGGGGCAGTCTGGGGGCCTATCTCCTGGCCCGGCGGTGGAAGCTGAGCCCCGCCGCCGCGATGACCGCGGGCCTCGCCTTCGGCTACATGCCGTTTCAGCTTCAGCAGGGCAACTACCCCCAATACACCGCCATCGCCCTGCTGCCATGGTTGCTCGTCGGCGCCGATGGAGCTCTGCGAGCTGGGGGATTCACAAGGCGCTGGTTCCTGGCGTGCGTCGTCGCGCTGCTGGGCCTCAGCCATAATCTCACCGCGCTGCTGGGGTATCTGCTGGCCCTTACGTATGCCCTCTTTCTGGGGATCCGGGGGAAGGTTCATCGCCGGCGTCTGGGCAAGGCCCTCGTCGCCTTTGCGCTGGGGCTGGGGATGGCGTCGCCCTATCTGGGCCCTTCCGTCACGGAGATCCCATGGGTTCATCTGGATCGGGCGCGCACCGGCGTATATGAGATCGTCCACCATTTCCGCACCCTGCCTCAGCTCTTGGAGTGGCCTCCTCTTCGGGATGAGCGCTGGGGGAACCGTCCTCTCGTGCTCACCCTCGGGCTGCACCAGGTTTTGTTGGCCCTTCCCTCCCTGGCCTATGCGCTCCCCGGACCTCGCCGATCCCGACAGCCGGAGGCGTTGTGGACGTGGGGGATAGGAATCACTGCCGTCTTCCTGATGACACCTGCCTCTTATCCGCTCTGGGCCCTGTTCCCGGGCCTTTCGTATATTCAATTCCCGTGGCGCTGGCTGGGCCCCGCGGGTTTGCTTCTATCGCTCCTCATCGGATTCTCGATCGAAACCGTGAAACCCTCCGTCCGCTGGCCTGCGGCTTTCGCGGCCTCCATCCTGCTCGTCCTGGGAACGCTGGGCCTAGTGTATGACGGCGGAACGCGGGTCCCCTTTGTCCGGGCGGGCTTGGTGGATCTGCAGCGCTACGAACGGGAGCAACTTTACCCGGGCCTCACAGCCACCGGCGAGCTGTTCCCGAAGTGGGTGGAGGGATGGCCGGAGCCGCCCCCGGGCCTGGCTCATGCGTATGCCCGGGGAGAGGAGCCGGACCGCCTGGATCGGACAACCCTTCCTGTCGGCGCCGCGGTGCGGACGATCCGTCTGGAGCCCCTGAGCCAGCGCTGGGAGATCCGCGTTCCCTATCGCATCCCGATGCGCTTCTGGGTCCTCGGATATCCGGGCTGGAGGGTGACGGTGAACGGCCAGCCGATCCCGACGTGGATAGAGGCCCGCACCGGATGGCTCTGGGCGGAGATCCCTGCCGGTGTCCACCAAGTTCACCTTCGGTTCTCGGGCCTGTGGCGCTGGCGCGTTTTCGAGGGCATCGCCCTCGGGCTCTGGGTCGGATGGCCTATCTGGGGGATCCTTCGATCGCGGCGGGATCCCCGCAGGCTCTCGCTTGCGCTCCACGGGAATGAGAGGACGTCAGGGCGCTGGGGCGAAGCGTCTCATTTCAGGTGGGGATCCGCTGGAGCGGCGCTGCTGTTTGCGCTCGCCTTCGCGCTGGGCCTTCCATACCGGCTGTGGGCGATCACCCGTGTGCCGCTGGACCGCCCCCCCGGCGTCGATCTGTCCGTTCAGGCGGACTTCGAGGGCCGGATCCGGCTGGTGGGCTATCAAATCGATCGGTGGATCGCCTACCCCGGGGAGACCGTGCGGCTGACGCTGTGGTGGCGCTCTCTGACCGCTCTGGATGAGGACGCGCATGTTTACGTCCACGGGATCCCGGCAGACCAGCCCTTCTCTTTCGCCCAGGCGTTTCAGAGCGACCGCCTTCATCCAGGCGATCTTCCCACCCGACGCTGGGATCCGGAGAAGCACTACCGCGACGACCACGTGTTGAAAATCCCCCCGGATCTCCCGCCCGGCCCCTACCGGATTCGCGTGGGATTGTATAGCGGGCTGGCCCAGCAGCGATGGCGCGTTGGAAACGAGGGGACGGACGGGATCGATTTGCCCCGCCTGCTGATCGTCCAACGAGCCGTTCGGGCTCTTCCCTCCGCCGTGTCCTTCGGGGAAGCGCTGCAGCTTCGCGGCGTGGAGGGGCCGTTCGGGCTCCGGACCGGTGAGCGGTTTGAGCTCTGGCTGATCTGGCAGGTCATCCGGCCGATAGATCGGAATTACACGCTTTTCGTTCATCTGATCAACGAATCGGGACAGCTGATCGCTCAGCGGGATCGATTCCAGCTGACGTCCATGTGGCCCGTTGGGGAAAGCGTTCCTCTGAAAGTGGAATTCCCCTCCCTCCCTCCCGGGCGATATCACATCCGCCTCGGCTGGTATCTCTGGCCGTCGATGGAGCACCTCCCCGTCCGGGATCTATCCAGGGCGAGCCCGGCGTGGGAGCTCCCCTTCCAGCTTTCGGTGCATCCGTAGGGGGTCTTCAAGGGCGATCTCCCCTCGGTCCAGGCGTTGGGAGAGTAGGGTTGGGGATGCCAGTGGGGTGTGCCTCGCAAATCCCTCTGCGCGGAATTAAAGAGGGGATGCCATGCGGACAAAGCCGATTCCTGAGGCGAAGATCGCGCAGAGGGGATCAGGGGATTCCGCCCGGCGGCAGGGCCGTGGGTTGAGATCGCCTGGGCCTTTCGGGATCGCGGGTGGCCTCGATCGCCAGCTCGATGAACACCGCGGAG
>NZ_JANWXB010000121.1 GCF_025055495.1 Thermoflexus sp.
CCGTTCCCCCCCCCTTTTTTCTCCCCCCCCGCCGGGGGCTTTTGTTTTTCTATATTTTTTGTGGGGGGGGGGGGGGGGGCCCCCCCCCCCCCCCCCCGCCCCTCATATAAACCCCTCAAATCGAGAAAAGAAAAAGGAGCGACCCCATGTTCCCGAACGATCCCGAAGACGAGTTTGAGATGGAGACCCTCGCGGAAACCGAGCACTTCACCCTCTGGCGCAGCACCGGGGATGATGGCCACTCCCTCTTCCACCTCGAGCTGGGCAACGTCTCGATCCACCTGACCGAGGAGGAGTGGGAGGAGCTGGTGGAGCTGGTCGATCAGGCGGTGGAGACGCTAGAGAGCGGCGGGGTCGGATAAACGGCGGGGATTGGGATGGGCCACGAGGCCGATGGCCCTGCCGCCCTCCCTCCGGTTGAGGGCTGGCGGCCTGGATCTCCCCATGCCCCTGCTTCTCGGTCATGCTGACGGATGGCGGATCGCGATTTCTGTTCGGTGTCCGCGCGGGCGCAGGGGACCGCTCCTGGCGGCTTCCCACGCCTATCACCATGAATCATCCCCTCCCTGAGCCCAAGGGGCCTCAGGGAGGGGGAACCCGAGCATAAGCGTTCGCTGCAGAAGGGACTGTCCGGCCTTTGGAATATTTTTGCGGGGGTGGGGCAAGGCCTGCCCTCTCACGAACCCAGGCGAAAGCCGGCGTTCCATTCACGCTGTTGGGATCCAGGGGGGAGGGGCAAAGTATCCTATCTATTCTATTAAGGAAATCACTATCCCAGCTCCGCTTGTCCCCCTCGCAGCCCGGAGGATCACGAGCAAGGGGGGAAAAGTCATTTGGAGGCTGGGGCACCGCTGAAGAAGGTCCTCCAGCCCTCAAACCTCGATAAGTTCTCACAAAACGGAGGCCTCCCATGACGAAACCCAAAGTTTACATCACCCGGCGGATCCCAGAACGGGCCTTCGAGATCCTGCGCGAGCATGCTGAGCTGAAAGTATGGGACAGCGACCTGCCGGTTCCCCGGGAGGTTCTGCTGCGAGAGGTGGCGGATGCGGATGGCCTGCTCTGCTTGTTAACGGAGAAGGTAAACGCGGAACTGCTGGATGCGGCGCCCCGCCTGAAGGTCGTCAGCAACATGGCGGTTGGCTTCGACAACATCGATGTGGCCGAGTGCACTCGACGGGGGATCCCTGTGGGGAACACCCCGGGGGTCCTAACAGAGGCAACGGCCGATCTCACGTGGGCCCTGCTGCTGGCCGCCGCCCGGCGGATCCAGGAGGGGATCGATTACGTGCGGGGCGGCCACTGGGTGACTTGGGGTCCGCTGTTGTTGCTCGGACAGGATGTCTACGGAGCCACCATCGGGATCATCGGCATGGGGCGGATCGGGACGGCGGTGGCCCGTCGGGCGAAGGGATTCCACATGCGCATCCTGTATTACGATGTGCGTCGGAACGAGGCGGCTGAATCCGAGGTGGGAGCCGTCTTCGTCGATCTGGACACCCTGTTGCGTGAAAGCGATTTCATCACCATCCACACCGATCTGAACCCAACGACCTACCGGCTGATCAATCGGGAAGCTTTCGCTAAAATGAAGCCCACCGCGGTCCTGGTCAACGCCGCTCGCGGTCCGATTGTGGACCCGGAGGCGCTCTACGAAGCCCTGAAGGAGGGGCGCATCTTCGCTGCTGCCCTCGATGTGACAGACCCTGAGCCGTTGCCTGCGGACCATCCGCTCCTCCAGCTGCCGAATTGTCTGGTGGTCCCCCACATCGGCAGCGCCACCGTGACCACTCGCAATCGCATGGCCGAGCTTGCCGCCCTCAACGTTCTGGCTGGCCTGCGGGGCGAACGGCTTCCTCATTGCGTGAACCCGGAGGTTTACGAACAACGCTCGTAGAACGTTTCAATCCGGATCGAAGAGTTACGCCGTTGGCTTCCTCAGGAAGCCTCTTCTCCCCTCCTCATGGCCCTTGGGGCCGTGAGGAGGGGAGAACGGGAGGGGGGACCCTGCGTCGCTGAGGAATCCCCCCATCGATCCGTCCCCAGCGCCAGGGGTTCAGGCCCCGGCGTTCGGTGCCTCTTGACAAGTTGCCGGAAGCCGATTATCATTTGCCCAAATTCAGCCCGAACTGGAGTGAGGACGTTGAACGGTATGGCTCGCTTCCCACGCATCCGTCGTCCGAAGACCCTGCTGGGCATCGGGCCCGGCGCGGGGAGGCGAGTGCTTGGTTGTTGATGTTTGACGATCCCGCAATGAATTCCAACCCCCCGGGCTCTGATGCCCGGGGGGTTTTTTGTTTGGTTTGAGACGGTTGCCGATCCACGCGGATGGAATCGATTCTCCTCTCCACGGCCTAAGGAGGGAGGAGGCCCTGGCTGATTGTGAAGGTCTTCTTTGGAGGGCGGCGATGATTCGAGCAGGGATCTATGGGGTGAGCGGATACGCTGGGTTTGAGGTCTTCCGGCTGTTGCGGCGGCATCCGATGGTGGAGATCGTCTTCTCCGCTTCCGAGAGCGGGGCCGGCAGCTCTCTCGCCCAGCTGTTCCCGGTGCTGGAGGACTTCCCGATTGTGAGCTTCTCCGAAGCTCCGCTGGATCAGGTGGACGTGGTGTTCCTGGCGTTGCCCCATGGCGTCTCCGCCGCCGTCGCCCGCCAGGCCCTCGCGGTGGGAGTCCGCGTGATCGATCTCTCCGCCGATTTCCGGTTAAAGGATCCCATCGCCTATGCTCGATGGTATAAGGAAGAACACTCTGCCCCAGATCTGCTTTCGGAAGCGGTTTACGGCCTGACGGAATGGAACCGCTCTGCGATCCGTTCGGCCCGCCTGATCGCCAACCCCGGTTGCTACCCCACCGCGACCTTGCTGGCCCTGCTCCCGCTCGTCCGGGCGGGCGCCGTCGGCCCCGGCCCGATCATTGTGGACGCCAAGTCGGGCGTCTCGGGGGCGGGCCGCAAGCCCTCCCTGAACACCCATTTTGTTGAGGTGGATGAGAACCTCTCTCCCTATAACATCGGCCGGGTTCACCGGCATCTGCCGGAGATCGAGCAGATGCTTCACATGTTCAACGGGACCATCGGTCCCTTGGTGTTCTCCCCCCAGTTGCTTCCGGTGGCCCGGGGGATCCTGGCCACGATCTACGTGCCCCTGGCTTCCGGCTGGACCGAGGGAATGGTCCGAGATCTGCTGGTGGAGACCTACGGCCCGGAGCCCTTTGTGAAGGTGCTCCCGCCGGGCAACCTGGCCACGCTCCGCCACAGCGTGGGCACCAATCTCTGCGTGCTTTCGGTGACCGGCGTGCCGGAGGCCGGCATGGTCATCCTGACCGCTTCAATTGACAACCTGATCAAGGGCGCCGCCGGGCAGGCCGTGCAGAACCTCAATGTGATGTTCGGGCTGCCGGAGACGGCCGGGCTGTTGTAGGGACAGGGGCGTCCGCCGATCCCACGCAAGTCCGCAGATTTCCATGGAAGGTGGAGGGGTTCCCAATTGGACGGTGGGAGGCGAAGGGAGATGTTCAGGGCATCAGAGGGAGGACAGTCTGTGCGGGTGATCAAGATCGGGGGGAACGAACTGGACCAGCCCTCCTTCATGGAGGATCTGAGCGCTGCCCTGAAGGAGCTCACCTCAGCTTCGGTCCTGGTTCACGGCGGTGGAAAGGCGGTGAGCGCCTGGCAGCGACGGGTCGGCCTCACGCCACGTTATGTGAACGGCCTGCGGGTGACCGACGAGGAGACCCGCGAGCTGGCCGTGATGACCCTGGCCGGGCTGACCAACAAGACCCTGGTGGCCGCCCTCATGCGAGCCGGCCTGCCTGCCCTGGGACTGTGCGGGGCGGATCTGGGCCTGGTGCGCGTGAGCCCCTTGCCGGACCTGGGTTGGGTCGGAAAGCCCGCCGAAGTGGACGCTGGGCGCCTCCGGCGCTGGATCGCGGAGGGGGTTCTCCCGGTGATCGCCCCCATCGGCCTGGGGCCGGATGGGCTCTACAACGTGAACGCCGACCAGATGGCGGCGGCGATCGCCGCCGCGCTCCCCGCCGACGAGCTCGTCTTCCTCACCGACGTGCCCGGCGTTCGAGTGGGTGAAGAGATCCGGCCGTCGCTGAGCGCGGAAGAGGCGGAAGCCCTGATCGCTTCCGGGATCATCCGCGACGGCATGGTCCCCAAGGTCCGCTCGGCCTTGGAAGCCCTCGAAGCCGGCGTGCGCCGCGTGCGGATCACGAACCTGGCAGGCCTCCGACAGGGAGGCACTGAGATCGTGGGGGGGAAATAAACGCATGAACGCAGAAGACCTGGTGGCCCTTGCGGAACGAATGCTGGCGCCGACCTACCGGCGGCCGCCCATCGTCTTCACTCACGGCGAGGGGATGTATGTGTATGATGCGGCTGGCCGGCGCTATCTGGACTTCGTGGCTGGGATCGCTGTGTGCGCTCTAGGCCATGCCGACCCTGGGGTCGCCCAGGTGATCGCGGAGCAGGCCCGACGGCTGGTTCACCTCAGCAACCTCTACCACACGGAGCCCCATCTGCGCTTGGCGGAGGCCCTGGTGGCCCACAGCTTCGCCGACCGTGTCTTCTTCTGCAACTCCGGAGCGGAAGCAGTGGAAGCCGCCCTCAAGTTCGCCCGCAAGTTCGCCCGGATCCATTTCAGCGACCGCAAGACGGGGTTCCTTGCCTTCACCCATAGCTTCCACGGGCGCACCATGGGCGCCCTTTCAGTTACCGAGAAGCCTGCCTACCGCGAGCCCTTCGCCCCCCTGATCCCCGACGTGACCTTTGCTCCCTTTAACGATGTGGAAGCGGCCCGCTCGGCCATCACCGCGGAAACCTGCGCCGTGATCGTGGAGCCGATCCAGGGAGAGGGAGGTGTGCACGTCGCCTCGCCGGAGTTCCTGCGGGCGTTGCGGGAGCGGTGCGATGAAGTAGGGGCCCTCCTGATCTTCGATGAGGTGCAATGCGGCCTGGGGCGCACGGGGACGTTGTGGGCGTATGAGGCGTATGGGGTGGAGCCGGATCTGCTGACGGTGGCCAAACCGCTGGCCAACGGGTTGCCCATCGGCGCGGTGCTGATGAAGGAGAAAGTGGCCGCCGTCCTGCAGCCGGGCGATCACGGCAGCACATTCGCCGGCGGGCCGCTGGTGAGCGCGGTAGCCCTCCATGTCTTCGAACGCCTCCGCGCCCCCGCTTTCCTGGCTCACGTGCGGGAAATGGGAGCCTATCTGATGGAACGCCTGTGGGCAGCAGAGCTTCCAGGCGTGCGGGAGATCCGAGGCCGGGGCCTGCTGGTGGGGATCGAGATCGAAGGGGACGCCCGGGGCGTGACAGCGGCCGCCCTGGAGCGAGGGCTGCTCCTCGCCATAGCCGGCGATCATGTGGTGCGGATGATCCCTCCACTGATCGTGGAGAGATCCCACATCGATGAAGCGATTGCGATCCTCCAGGAGGCCATGGCGGCCTAGCCTGGTGCGATCCAGGGTGCCCCGGAGGTTCTGCCTTCAGCGGCTTCCGGGAAACCAGCAACTCTCACAAAAAGCTCGAAAGGAGGGGAATCCATGCAGATCCGCCCTGCCCGTCCGGAGGACGTCCCGATCCTCCACGCGCTGGTGAACGACTACGCCCGGCGGGGATGGCTTCTCCCACGGGGCGCGGAGGAGATCGCGGCCACGCTCCCGGACTGGGTGGTGGCGGAGGCAGGGGGGCGGATCGTGGGCTGTGGTTCTCTGGTGTGGATGTCCCCCACCCTGGCGGAGATCCGTTCCCTGGCCGTGGACGAAGCCTATCAGGGCAATGGGGTGGGGGGAGCGATCGTGCAGACGCTGGTGGAGCGGGCGCGATCCGCCGGCGCGCGTGTCGTTTTCGCCCTCACCCGCGCGGTTCCCTTCTTCGAGCGCCTGGGATTTGCGGTCACCGATCGCGACCGCTTCCCGGAGAAAGTGTGGCGGGATTGTGTGCATTGCCCGCTTCGAGAGCGCTGCGATGAAGTGGCGGTGGCTTTAAGGCTGGAGTGAGCGACGAAGTGGGAATCCATGGAAAAGGCCATGGACGCTCCATCCTTCATTCGTCGGCAGTGCGACACTACCCCGGCAATCACAAGGCTTCGGAGGCGGAAATGGTTCGCAAAGTGGTGCTGGCTTATTCCGGCGGTCTGGACACCTCCACCATTATCCCGTGGCTGCGGGAGACCTACGGGTGTGAGGTGATCGCCTTCTGCGCCGATATCGGCCAGGGGGCCGATGAGATGAAAGGGATTGAGGAGCGGGCCTATGCCGGTGGGGCCTCAAAGGTGATCATCCGCGACCTGCGAGAGGAGTTCCTGCGGGATTACGCGCTCCCCACCGTGCAGGCCGGCGCGGTCTATGAGGGTAAATACCTGCTGGGGACGGCGATGGCGCGCCCTCTGATCGCTAAGCATCAGGTGGAGATCGCCCTCCAAGAGGGGGCTGACGCGGTGGCCCATGGGGCGACCGGGAAGGGCAACGACCAGGTTCGCTTTGAGCTGGCCTACCAAGCCCTGGCGCCGCATCTGCGGGTGATCGCCCCGTGGCGGGAGTGGTCCATCACCTCCCGTCGGGAGGCCTACGAATACGCGCGAGCCCATGGGGTCCCCCTCGAGTGGAGCACCAGCCGCTACAGCCGCGACCGCAACCTCTGGCATGTCTCCCACGAAGGCGGTCCACTCGAGGACCCCGACTGGGAACCGGAGGATGATGTCTTCCTGTGGACGGTGGATCCTATGAAGGCGCCGGAAACTCCGGAGATCATCACCCTGGCGTTCGAACAGGGGGTCCCTGTCGCCCTGAACGGCCAGCTCATGGGGCTGGTTCCCCTGATGGAGGCGCTCAATGCCCTGGGCGCGAAGCACGGCGTCGGGCGGGTGGACCTGGTGGAGAACCGGCTGGTAGGGATGAAGTCCCGCGGCGTTTACGAGACGCCAGGGGGCACCATCCTAGTGGAAGCCCTGCGGGCGCTGGAGACCCTCTGTTTAGATCGCGAGACCATGCATTTCAAGCAGGGCCTGGCGTTGCGGTATGCAGAGCTGGTTTACTACGGCTGGTGGTTCAGCCCCCTGCGGGAGGCGATGGATGCCTTCGTGAGGACCGTGATGCGCAATGTCACCGGGGAAGTGCGGCTAAAGCTGTATAAGGGGAACGTTTTCGTGGTGGGCCGGCGCTCGCCTTACAGTCTCTACCGGGAGGACATCGTCTCTTTTGACACGGTGGGGGCTTACGATCACAAGGACGCCGCCGGTTTCATCCGACTGTTCGGGCTGCCTTTGAAGGTCCATGGTCTGATCACCCGGGGCCTGCGCGGGGAACCCCGTGCCCCGGAGGAGCGGGACTGAGCGATCCGCCAGTCTGGGGCAGGGGCGCGCCTCGTCCCTGCCCCCCTCGAGCCGCTGGACTAATACAGGAATGCCTCGATCGCATATGGAGCCACCCGAGGACCCTCTCCGTCCGAGTGTCGCAGACCGGCGCGAAGGGCCTCGGCTTGTGCCCGACGCTCGATCGGGGAGAGCGGACGGATCCCCAGGGCCTCCGCCCGCGCTCGATACGGCGTGCCTGGGATTTCCACGAAGTCGGATAGATAAACCAGATCTCCCCGGCCCAGCGGCATGGTTTGAAGGACCGCCAGGGTATCCCGGACGTGGCCTTCGGCAAATCGATCCCCCCCAATGCCGATCATGACGATCACGCCGACAGGAAGGCCCGCGGCTTTCAGGCGCCCCACGGTTTCCATCATCTGTTCGGCCGTTGCCGGTTTCTGCAGGAACCGCAGCAGCGGCTCATGGCCGCTTTCCAGACCAATGTAAACCCGACGCAGGCCGAGGGCGCGCAACTGTTCGTAATCCCCGATGGTTTTCTTCAACCCGGTGAAGCCGTCCAGGAAGGCGTAAATCCCCGCGAATCCTTCCCCTTCTCGATCCGTTCGCACCGGGAAGATCCGCCTCAGTCGCTCCAGGAGAGAGATCAGGCGAGGCATGGGGATCGCCAGCGCGTTGGCGCTGCCCAGGAAGATCGTCCGCCGCATCCACAGCCCGTGGCCGAAGAACGCGCGGATCGCCCTCAGATGGGCCTCAAAGTCCTCCGGCGATCGAACCCGAAAGGGAACGGCTCGGTAGAAGCCGCAGAAAGTGCAGGTGTTGAAGGGGCATCCGAGGGTAGCCTGGACCACCAGCGAGAGGTATTGATCGGGGGGCAGGATGCCGATAGGCGCGTAAACTTCCGCGAACCGCTGGGCATCCGCTTCCAGGGCCTCGAAATCCATACGGGAGGCCCGGTCGAGCACTGAGAGCGCCTCCTGCCATGTCCGCTCGTCAGGAGGAGGGGTGATCCATCGGAACGCGCCTCCGGCCAGCAGACCTCCGAGCGTCCGCAGCCGGCTGGCGAGCTCATCTTCCAGCCGCCGGATCTCCTCCCGCGTCAGCCATCGGCGTCGAGTTCCCTCCGGGGTCGCCTGGATGGCTTGGACGCGATTGTCCAGGCCCCGGCGATAGGTGATCTCCCCGAGAGCGGCGCTCCAGAGCCGTCCGGCCCGGTCATAAGCGAGGACATCCTGCCCATAGAGGTGAAGGGAAAGCGCCCCCCGCTGGAGGTTCAGTGTAATCCAGCCTTCCGCTGTTTCCAGGCGCATCATCTCATCCGGCCTTTCAAGGGCTTGGAGACCGGGCAACGGTTTCCCATATTTAACTTAACCGAGTTGCCGCCGCTTTGACCAGTTTGGGAGCCTGCCGGGCGAGGCGGCATCGCCCGAAGGGCTAAGAGATCCAAGATTCCTTCTTCCTCTCTCCCAATCGCCCAGAGAGCCGTGGGTAGAGAGGATGGATGCGGGTTGTGGACAGGCGAGGCCGCCCACCCTTATGGGATGCCATCCGTCCCGGGAAAGTGGCGGTGGGGAGGGCGGGCCGGCGAAGTCGTTTGCCCCTCTATCCTGGTTTATACTCATTCAAGTTGGCCTTGTCTAATAGGGCGGGGGGCCTAAGCTCCGGAGAAAACGCCGAGGGGGGAGCGATGCGAAGAAGGCGAGGGACCATCCAGAGGAGCGTGTCGCCTTTGGATCGTCCGGAGCAGCGGGATCGCCACCCACCTCGGGAACGGTGCCTGAACGCCTTGCGCCTCCTTTGGATGGGGGAGGTATCCCCTCGGGCCTGATGATACCCGGGGGGATACCTGCCGTCTTCTTACCGCTTACCGCGGTGGTGGATCGCGCAGCGCAAAGATGCGTCGCCGGACGTGGAGGAGCTATACCGGAAGATCGTGCGGCATCTAGGGATCCACCCGGATTCCGGCGTCTGATCCCTTGTCTTCCCGTCGTGCGTGGTCTATCATACGAAAAAACGGCTCGCCCGGCGTGGGGGCCCGGCGAGGCGACGGCGCGGGGCGGTGGGGGCGCCCCAGCGGGGGAAAGTTTATCATAAGCGCCCGCCGCGGGTAAACAGAGCCCCGGCGGCGTCTTTGTGTTTATTTTAAGCCCCGCGCAGGAACATTAGAGGCAGAACTCTGTCGCCTGGCCTACGGAGCGGGTAAAAAAGCGCCGCTCTTTCTTCTCAGGATCCGGCTGGCTTC
>NZ_JANWXB010000169.1 GCF_025055495.1 Thermoflexus sp.
CCGACCTGCCGGCCTCTGCCCCCGGCCCTGGGCGGGGGGGAGCGGAGATCGCGTCGACGGGACGCAGTTCGTCTCCCCCGGCGGTGGTGGGGCGGGCCGCCTCCGGGAGCCCGCCCCTCCACCTCGAGAGAGAATCCCGGATTTTACCCGCCGAATCGAATAGACAAGGTGGGTTCGCGATCCCCGGATGAGGCTTGCTTTTTAAATCAGTTTACACTATAACTCAACCGGATATTTGAGCTTTCCGTTGTGGGCATGTGAGGCTGCCTGCCGCGGCCTCGCCCGCCCACCATCGAAAGCCTCCGAAGCCCTTCGGGCCTTGGGGTCAGGCTGCTCCAGCCCCAAATCCCTGCTCGTGCATGAGACAGCGATGTCCAGAGAGCCGGTGGCCATCAAAGGGGTAGGCGATGCGCTATGGTTTTCTTTCGGCCCGGAGCCCTGGCCGGAGACGCTGAGGGCTTTAGAAGCCCGTCTGGCGGCGAACCCGGGTTTCTTCGCCGGCGGCCGGGCCGTCCTCGTCTTAGGCGATCGGATCCTGGAAGAAGCCGATCTGTTAAGTGTGCAGGCCCTCCTGAATCGTTTTGGCCTCTCTATAACCGGTGTGCGGACGGATCATCCGGTGACCCAGGCGCTGGTGAGACGGCTGGGCCTTCCCCTTCAATCGTCCCCGACCACGGAGCGAGCCCCTGAAACCCGAGAGCTTCCCCTGGAGCCGGCCTGGGTGATTCATCGAAACTTACGGGCTGGCCACTACCTGCAGGTGGAAGGCCATCTCTGCGTGATCGGAGACGTTCACCCTGGAGCGGAGATCGCGGCTACCGGCGATATCATCGTGTGGGGGCGGCTGTTGGGCACCGCCCATGCGGGATGTGCGGGAAATGATACAGCAACGGTCTACGCCCTGGAACTCCGCCCGGTCCAGCTCCGCATCGGGCATTACATCGCACGCTCTCCGGAGGAACATCGTCGGCCGATCCCTGAACAGGCAAGGGTTCAGAACGGGCAAATCGTCGTCGAACCATGGCGTCCCCTCTCCCGCTGGGAACAGTGGCTGGGACGTTTCCTGGGTTAGCGGTTTGTCGATTTCTGATTTGGAAGTTTTCGGGGACAGTGCGAGGGGACTTCAGCCCCCGCACCGCCCCCGAAAGGTGTTTTCTTCCCCTCCCCACAGCCTACTGAGCCGTGGGGAGGTCGAATTACAGGTTTCCCGGCTTTTCCCTCAAAGGAGGATCGCGATGAGCGCGCAGGTGATCACGGTGACCTCCGGCAAGGGCGGGGTTGGCAAAACCACCGTGACCGCTAACGTGGGGATGGCCCTGGCCATGGCCGGAAAGAAAGTGGTGTGCATGGATGCGGACATCGGATTGAGAAACCTGGATGTGGTCCTGGGCCTGGAGAATCGCATCGTTTATGACATCGTGCATGTCGTCGAAGGGCGCTGTCGCACCCGCCAGGCCCTCATTCGCGACAAGCGGGTCCCCGACCTCTACCTGTTGCCAGCCGCTCAGAGCCGCGATAAATCCGCTGTGAAGCCCGAGGACATGGTCCGCATCTGCGAGGAACTGCGCCCCGAGTTCGATTACATCCTCATCGACTCCGCGGCGGGCATCGAGGAGGGGTTCCGAACCGCCCTGGCCCCGGCGGATCTCATCCTCCTGGTCACGAACCCGGAGGTCGCGGCCGTGCGCGACGCGGATCGGGTCATTGGGCTGGTAGAGGCGATGGGGAAACCCACCCCCAAACTGATCGTCAACCGCCTGAAACCCGATATGGTCCGCCGGGGGGATATGCTGGATACCTCAGATGTTCTGGAGATCCTGGCCATCGAGCTGCTGGGGGTGATCCCGGAGGATGAACAGGTGATTGTGGCGACCAACCGGGGCGTCCCGGTGGTGTTGGAAGAGCGATCGCCGGCGGGACAGGCGTTCCGGGCCATCGCCCGGCGTCTGATGGGCGAACCGGTTCCCCTGTTCCCCTCAGAAGATGGCCAGGGCGTGCTGGGCTGGTTGCGCCGGCTGGTTCGCAGCGGAGGTGGCCGATGAGCTGGCTGGATCGATTGCGGGGACGACCCTCGCCCCGGGAGACCGCCAAACAGCGCCTTCAGGTCATCCTGGTCCACGATCGCAGCGACCTCTCCCCCGGGTTGCTGGAAGTCATCAAGGACGAGATCATCGCCGTCCTCTCCCGCCATGTTCCGATCATCGCCGAAGAGGTGCGGGTCACCGTCACCCAGGACGCGCGGGAATGCCGGCTGGTGGCCGATATCCCCCTCGGGAACCGGCATAGCCGATCATGATCCAGCGACTCCAGGGACAGCTAAGTGAATGGCGGCGCTTCGACGGCGGGCTGCTGCTCGGGACGATGGCGCTGATGGGCATCGGCGTCATCGTGATCGCCAGCGCGGTGTTGCGCTCGCCGGATCTGGCCGATGCGCCCCGCCGGCAGGCCCTCTATGGGCTGATCGGGATCCTGCTGATCTTCCTGGTCGCCTCGGTGAACTACCGGATCTGGGGGGCCTTTCAGCCCATCCTCTACGCCGCCATTCTGGTCCTGCTGATGTTGGCCCTTATCGCCGGCCGCAGCCAGATCGCCCCGGTCCGCCGCTGGCTGGAGATCGCTTCCTTCAACATCCAGCCGGCGGAGCTGGCCAAGCCCCTGCTTATCCTCAGCTTAGGCCGCTTCCTGGCGGATCGCGAGGGGAACATCGATTCCTTCCGCACCGTGTTGCTGGCCTTTGCCTATTTGCTCCTGCCCGCCGCGCTGATCTTCCTTCAACCGAATCTGAGCACCGCCGTGGTGCTCCTGGCCATCGGCCTCAGTATGCTCTTCGCCTGGGGGATCCGCCCCCGTCATCTTTTCGCCATTGGCCTGATCAGCGCCCCCTTAGCCCTCGGAGCCTGGACGATCATGTTGCCCTACATGCGCGGGCGCCTCCTCCACTTCCTGGGCCTTCAGCCGGATCCCAATACCGCTTACAACCTCACCCAGGCCCTGATCACCATCGGCAGCGGGGGCCTGTGGGGGACAGGATGGGGGCAGAGCCCCCAGAACGTGTGGGGGTTCCTCCGGGTGCGCCACACGGACTTTATCTTCGCCGTCCTGGCCGGGGAGTTCGGGCTGGTCGGGGCGCTGAGCGTCCTGGCGCTCTATCTCTGGGTCCTCGGACGGATTTTCCGGATCGCCTGGCGGGCTGAAGATACTTATGGACGGTTGATCGCGGTGGGGGTAGGCACCTGGATCGCCTTCCAGACGCTGGTCAATATCGGGATGAACGTCGGTTGGATGCCGGTGGCGGGTCTTCCCCTGCCCTTTATCAGCTACGGAGGAAGCGCGCTCCTTTCCCTGTGCCTGGGGATCGGCTTCGTCCAGAGTGTGCGGATCCATCGGGAGGCCTTCACGATGCGCGCATGAGGCGGATCCGGGCGCCATCCCGGCCGGCCTCGCTCTTTTCATCCAGCCTCCTTCGGCGACCTCGCCCGCCTCCAGTTCCCCGGATGCGGCCTCCATCCCGCGAAAATTGCCTCCTCCTTTCCGCCCAATAAAAGCCATGAAGAAGCAGGCGAGGCCTATCCCCTTTTTACGAGGCAGCGACCTCATCCCCACCTTAGGAGTCACCACCCCAAGCGGCAGGCAAAGGACGAAGTTGTCCCTTTTTACGCAAACCTGAGCTAAAATAAAATGTTAACGACTGATCCCTTGCCATCTCAGCGGTTCCTGTCAGCGATTCAGCGCTCGTCCCCTCCCCTTGGCTTCGCGGCACAGATGGAGTGACGCGGTGGGGAGCCCACGCCCTGCCCCCAAAGCCCGAGGCAACGAACGGCGCAGCTCTTCGGAGAGCAGGAAAAGCAAAAGGGTAGGATGGACGGCAGGGCTTCATCCTACCATCCTGACCCACCGTTGGGAGACTCCTAGAGGACGTCATGGACGTCTCCCTCATCCTCCTTCTATGAGGCCTGAAAAGCGGTAGGGGCGGCTTGGAAGGAGGTGGCCATGGATACATCCGGGCGGCGACTTCGACCTCGCCTGCGCAGGATCCTGACCCGAGGCTGGCACTGGTGGTGGCGCCGGGGGATCCTCATCGCCGGCGCAGGCGGCTTGGGCTACTGGGCCTATGTCGAGCCGGTGGTATTGAACGCTTTGATCCTGTTCCTGCGCTTCGCCCTCCAGCTCCTGTTCGCCATCACCTTCGTCATCATCCAGTTCGTGGCCATTTTCTGGTTCATGTCCCGTAGCCGGGTGGAGGTCATCAAGCCCGGCGACCCGAAACAGGTCACCCTGGCGGATTACTGGGGACAGGAGAACCTGGTGCGTCTGGTCCGCCAGTGGATCGACCTGCTCTCGAACCGGGACCGCTTCGTGAAAATGGGCGGGCAGTTCATCAACGGCATCCTGCTGGCGGGTCCCCCGGGCACGGGAAAGACCATGCTCGCCAAAGCCATCGCCGGCGAGGCCGGCATCCCCTTCATCTCGATTGAAGGGTCCAGTTTCCGATCCATGTTCTGGGGAGTGGATGTCCTGAAGATGATGTGGTTTGTGGGGAAAGCGCGGAAGCTGGCCCGGGAATACGGAGCTTGCATTGCCTACATCGATGAGATCGACGCGGTGGGGGCCAGCCGGGGCGGCGTGATGGGCGGCGAGCGGACGGGCCCTCTGGGCTGGTTTGGATGGGGCGGCACGGGAGCCCTGACCCGCCTTCTATATGAAATGGATGGCATCACCCAATTGACCCGCTGGGAGCGGATCAAGGGACGGATCTACCGGCTCCTGGGGAAGCGCCCTCCGCCGCGCAGCTGGCATGTGCTGTTCATGGGCGCCACCAACCGACCGGACGCCCTGGATCCCGCTCTGGTGCGCCCTGGACGCTTCGATCGCATCATCTACGTGGACCTGCCGGATCGGGCGGGGCGACGGGAGATCATCCGGGGATACCTTTCCAAAGTCAAGCACGATCCGGCGATCGACATCGAGTCCTTAGTGGCAGATACCGCGTGGGCCACGCCGGCCAAGATCATGGCGGCGATCACCAAGGACGCCGTGCGCATCGCCCTGTTCAACGGACGGGATTACATCATCCAGCGGGATATCGAGCTGGCCCTCCAGGAGCAGGCGATGGGGCTGGAGAACCCTATCGCAGAGATGGATCCGCTCCAGCGACGCCAGGTGGCCTACCATGAAGCTGGCCACGCGGTGGCTCAGTATTACCTGCTGCCCGACGAGCGGATCATCCGCGCCTCGCTGATCCGTCGCACCAACATGCCCGGCGCCCTGGGTTACGTCCACAGCGCCCCCAAACAGGAGCTATACACCGTCCCCCTCCGACGCCTGGTGGCGGAGATCCTGGTCTCCCTGGCCGGCCACGTGGCCACGAAGATCTTCATGGGCGAGCATTGGACCGGCGCCGGGGCGGACTTTCAGCAGGTTCGCCAGCGGATCATGATCCTGCTGGATCTGGGCTACTTCGGATTCCACCCGCTGAAACCCGAGGACCCCGCGCGTTATCAGGACATCATCGAACGGTTCTGGATGGATTGCGAGGAGAAAGTGGAGCAGCTGTTACGGGAACATGCGGCGGAGGTGGAGGCGGTGGCCCAGGCGTTGCTGGAGCGCCATGACCTGTCCGGAAACGAAGTGATCGCCATCATCGAGTCCGCCCGCGCAGGCCGATCGATCCCTCTCCCCACACCGGCCTCCGCTTCGGCGCCCCTGGCCCCACGCACCTGATCACGCCGCCAGGGACCTGGGGAAGCGGTCTTGTCCATCCCCTCCAGGCCCGCCGAGAGTTTTCATGGCGGAGCGGAGGGCCTTCGATCCCCCGCTCGAATGGGAGGTTGGGCAAGCCCGCCTTCGGCGGCTCATCCGACCCGATCAACGGGGAGACCAGAACGCCAGCACGCCATCCCCCAGCCGGCGGGGCTCCAGCCAGCCGGAGACATGCAGGGCATAGATCCCAGCTTCCCCCTCCGGTTCCATCGCCGCGATCAGAACAAACCGGTCATCGGGCGACCAGAGGAAGGCCGAGGATTGGAACACATCAAAGAAGGCCAGAACCTCCAGGAAGGAACGGGATGGGACAAAGGCCGCCAGATCCCGACCGGTTTTCCCGGACACCTCATAAATCCGGGCCTGAAGCAAAACCTGCCCGGAAGTCGGATCGGCCTCCAGGAGACGAAACGCCAGAAGCTTCCGGCCATCATGAGACCAGAAAAACGCCAGATTCGCTTGGTCATCAAGCCGGGTCAGCTGATCCGCCTCCACATCGTAAAGATCCAGGGGGCCGACGCGCGGAAGCGTGGTGGTGGGATCGGTGATCAGCGCCAGATAACGACCGGTAGGAGACCAGGAGAAGGCCACCCCTCCGGTGAAGGTGAGGATTGTGCGGGCAGAGAGATCCTCGGCGCCTGCCCATCGAAGGGCGCTGGCATCCCCCTCTCGTTCCGCCCAGATCAGCCACCGGCCATCCGGCGACCAGGCTGGCGCGTTGAAGGCCGCGGTATGGTCGGAATGCTGCTGCGTCTCCTCCCGATCCAGTGTATGCAACTCCAGGTAGCGTCCTTCCCGGTGCCATGCCAGCACGCCCCGGGCAGCGTTCCAGCTGAAGAAGAGGGGGCTGCCCTGAGCTAAAAGGGTTTCACGGCCTTTCCCCGGATCCAGAACCCGCAGGGCATAAAGGCCAGGTCGCGACCCCTGCCGGCTCAGGGCGATCAGCGCCTGGGCATTTAACCAGCTCAACAGAACCGGCTCCTCCTCCTTCCACTCCCCCCACACCTGGCGGATCGGCGGCCACCGGGACGGAAGCTCCAGCCCGATCACACGCACGGTGGTGACTTCCTCTGTCAGCACCTCGAAAACTGCCAGACGTCGGCCATCGGGAGACCAGGCCGGGAGTCGATACGCCCGACGACCCTGGGCGGTCGGGCCGGCGTCCTCCGTCAGCGCCCGTTGACGCAGGCCGCTCTGATCCGTCAGATAGAGATTCCCATCGCCCCCCACAATCACCACACGTCCGACTCGCCTTCCCAGGATGCGCGCCAGGGGATCATCTGGGAGCTGGAAACCAGGGGGAGGAGCACAGGCGACGAGGACTCCCATCAGAACGAGGAACACCCACCTTCCGTAACCCCTGCCCATTCCGGCACTCCAATTCTGCTCCGTTTCCCTGATTTTAAACCAGAATATCATGACCCGTCATTTGGATGATGGAGGATTGCCGCATTCCGGCAACGGGATCCTCTCCCATTTCCCAACTTTCAAACTCTCCCGCGGGTTTTGGGGCCGGGGCGCTGCCGAAGGCGGCGCCCCAGCCCCAAAACGATTTTTTCTTCCCCCCTCTCAACGCCACGCCGGACCGGTTTCAAACCGCGGCTTTGGCGAACTGGACTTCGGACAAGCAGGCCATACCCCAAGCGCCTTGAGCTTTCTACGGCAAGAAGGCCGAGCCCCTCCCCTCTTTCCCCTCTCCCCGCGGTCTGAAGG
>NZ_JANWXB010000199.1 GCF_025055495.1 Thermoflexus sp.
CGCCCGACCCCCAAACCCTCCCTAGGCGAAGACCCCTTCTGTAAGTCCGATCTTGCCATAATTCTTCAATGCGTCCCACGTTGCTGATTTTTGATCTTTTCGTTATGGCCCTCTTTTTGCTCCAAGCCCGGTGGGACCGGCGAAGAAGCGCGCGTTCCCGGGCGCGGATGAGTGCGCTGGTCGCGCTGGCGCATCTCCTGTTCTTCTGGCCGGTCATCGGTGCTAGCTTGTATCTGCCTCAAGGCGGGGGCGATCTCTGGGGACAGCTCTATCCGGTCTGGGCTTTTATTGCCGCCGAGGTTCGCTATGGGCGTTTCCCGCTCTGGAATCCCCGCTTGCTGGGCGGGGATCCGATCTTCTCAGAAGGCCAGTTCGGCCTTTTCAACCCGTTCAATGGTCCTCTGTTCGCCCTGGATCCGCTTCCGGCGGAGGCGGTGCTCTGGCGGGCGATGATCCCCGCGCTTTGGGCCGGGCTGGGAATGTTACACTTGCTCTCCCGATCCCGATGGCTTCGGGTCTCTCCTCCCGCTGCGCTGGCTGGCAGCCTGGCTTACATGTTCTCCTCACCCTTTATCGTCCATCTCGGGCACCCGCCGATCGGCGACACGATGGCCTGGTTTCCATGGGCCCTGTGGGGCCTGGAGCAAGCGCTAACGCCTGGGCCCATCGAACGGTTGCTCCGAGGGGGCGTTCCGGTGGCCCTGCTGATCCTCAGCGGACACGGTCAGATGATCTCTTACGCCCTCCTGGGAGTGGGGGTATGGATCGTGCTTCTACCGGGCCCCGGATCCATCTTCCAGCGCTGGGCACGTGGGGCAGCGGCCGTGGCGCTGGGGTTCTCCCTTTCCGCCCCGATGTGGATGCCCGCTCTGGAGCGGTTGCCCATGACCGAGCGGGCGGCGGTCCCCCCAGAGCAGCGGCGAGGCTATGAGCTGGCCCCGGAAGATTTTCTGGATCTGTTATCCCCCTTCATCCACGGACGAAACGCGGCGGAGTGGTGGTCCCCGAGAGATCGGGTGGAGACAGGGTTTATCGGAGCCGTAGCACTGGGGCTGGCAGTTTTGGGATCGTTCCGACCGCCTTCAGGGCGTGCCGGCGGGTTGCTGCTCGCCTTCGGCGGGCTGGGACTGGGTCTGGCCCTCGGCCGTGCGTCCCCCTTTTATCAGGCGCTTGCCCTTCTGCCGATTTTCGATCTGGCGTGGAAAACGGCTCGCGCCGTCTTTCTATTCAGCTTCGCCCTGGCGGCCCTGGCCGCTTGGGGGATGGAGCAGAGCCGGCGATCCGGATGGAATCCGCTGGGCATCTTTCTCATCGTTGCTGGGTTTATCGTCTCGATCCCCGCAACGCTTGCCATCGTCCCGGCCGGTGTTCCACGGGAACGGGCCTTCTTCGGCCTGTCGCTGGCGGGGGCGGGACTGCTGGGCGGATGGGCCAGCCTTCAGGTCCCCTATCGCATCGGTCGCTGGATGATCCTGGCGATCCTCCTGGGGGAGCATCTGATCGTCAGCTCCACCGCAGAGCTCGAGCGCCGCACACCGTTCGAGGGCTTCGATCACCCCAGGGCTCTCGCGTTCCTGAAGGAGGATTCCGGATGGTTCCGGGTGGACGTCGATCCGGCTGCCTGGGCGCTATGGCCGCCGAACGCGTTGCAGATAGCTGGCTTGGACACGCCGCTGGGCAGTGGGAACCCTATGAACCTCCGGGCCTTCTCCACGTTTTACTGGATGATCCCGAACCGCACGGCGCCAGCCTATCGAATGTTGGGAGTGAAGTATATTGTGGTCCCCAAGGGCCAGCCGCCGGGCGGGGAGGGGATCTGGCCGGTGTTTATCGAGGATCCCCAGATCGATCTTCATCTGCACACCGGAGCCCTTCCTCGAGCTTGGCTGGTTTACCGCACGGAGGTGGTGGAAACTCAGGCGGAGGCGTTGCCCCGGATCCTGGATCCTTCCTTCGCTCCGGAGCAGGTGGCTGTGATAGAGCGCGGACCTCTCCTTCAGGGGGAAGGGAAAGGCCACATCGAGTTGCTTCGCTATGAGTCGAATCAGCTGAAGCTGAAGGTGGAAACGAACGCCTCAGCCTTGTTGGTCTTCAGTGAGGTGTTCTATCCGGGATGGCGAGCTCGTCTGAACGGCCAGCCGACGCCCATTTATCGGGTGAATTTCACGTTCCGTGGCGTTTTGCTTCCCCCGGGATCCCATCTCCTCGTGATGGATTTCCAGCCTGCTTCCCTCATCCTGGGGCTGGCGACGGCGGCTATAGGGATCGGCGGGTTATTCGGCGCGATGGCCTGGGGGATCCTCTGGAGCCAGCGGCATGGCCAGGGCGTCCGGCGTTTCTAAAAGAGAGACTGGGGGCCTTACTCATCCGGGGTGTCCTCGAACGGATCCTTCGTGCGAGGCGTCTGGATCTGTTCCGTAAGCTGAAGAATGCGGGATCGGAGGTATGAGTCCAAGCCCGGACGCTGAAGATGAGCTTTGGAGATCTCCCCGATGCGATCGCGCACTCGCGGCGGAAGCCATTGAGGCCCTCCCTCGACTAGGCCCTCCAGCACCTCCACATACAGACGGGGATCCCGGGCGATCAGATCCCACATCGCCGGATGGATTCCGTTTTGCCTGGCCGCTGTCCGCCAAGCGAAGCGCCACGATCCCACGGGGGTGGAGGTTCGCTGGTGCGGGATCTCGGATTGCGCCCGATGATGAAGCAGGGCCCAGTCGGGGAAAGGGCTGCGCCAGAGCAGGCGCTCGATCATCCCGTGGTGGATGTGCATGAGGGCTTCCTGGCGGCGCTGAACGTCGCTCCATTCTTTGAGCCACTGTGCGGGGGGAAGGTCGCCGCAGTGCCCAATCGCGCGCAGCAGCTGGTTGACATCGTAGCTGAGCCGCAGGTCGTTACGCTGCGGGTGGGTGGCGGCCAGCCACAGAGCCAGTTCGCGGAAGAAGGCGGAAAGCCCCGGGCTGTCTAATCGTCCCCGATCGATGCGCCGATAGGCCGCTAACCGCCATCCCCTCACCAGGGAGATGCGCTCCCGTCCCGTCCAGTCCTCCCAGCGGGCGTGCAGATACCGCAGGATTTCGAGGGCGGTGGCCTCGCCCCGGCCTTCGTCCGGATCGGCCAGCGCCGCAATCGCGGCGTAAATCCCCAACCAGATCCCATACCGGCGACCAGCAGGGCGTTCCATCAGGCGGGGGAGCGCCTTCCGGATCTCCTGGGGGATGTCCGGGAGGGCGGATTCT
>NZ_JANWXB010000271.1 GCF_025055495.1 Thermoflexus sp.
GTTGCAGATCTCCATCCCTCCGATGAACCCCTCAAACCGCTCCACCGTCTCCGGATCGTCCGGGCGGGCTTTGGCCAGGGGCGAGATCTCCCGTGGGTAGTCGTAGATAAATGTGGGCTGGATCAGGTTGGGTTCGACGAACCGGGAGATCAGATCATCGATGAGCTTGCCCCGACTGGCACGGGGATCCACTTCCATGCCGCGGGCGGCCATGGCCGCCGCCAGGGCATCGCGCGTGGGATGTTGCGCGATGTCGATCCCGGTGAACTCCAAGATGGCCTCCCGCAGGGGGATGCGGCGCCAAGGCGGGTCGAGATCGATCTCATGGCCCTGGTAGGTCAGCGTGCGCCGTCCCAGCACCTGATCGGCGGTGAAGGCGATCAGTTCCTCCGTCAGCCGCATCATCTCCTGGTAATCCGCGTAGGCCATGTAGCATTCCATCTGGGTGAACTCGGGGTTGTGCTTGAAGGAAACCCCCTCGTTGCGGAAATCGCGGCCGATCTCATACACCCGCTCAAACATCCCCACCAGCAGGCGCTTGAGGTAGAGCTCAAAGCTGATCCGCAGGTAGAGTTGTTGCTCCAGCTCGTTGTGATAGGTGATGAAGGGGCGAGCGGAGGCCCCGCCGTAGATCGGCTGCAGGATCGGCGTCTCCACTTCGATGAACCCCCGCTCGTCCAGGAAGGCGCGGATCGCTCGGACGAGGGCAGCGCGGATGCGGAAGATCTCCCGGACCTCCGAGTTCATCATCAGGTCCAGGTAGCGCCGCCGGTAACGGGTCTCCACATCCTTCAAGCCGTGCCAGCGGGAGGGAGGGGGGTAGATCGCCTTGGACAGCATGCGGAAATCCCGGACCCGAAGGGAGATCTCCCCCGTCCGGGTGCGCATCATTGTCCCTTCCGCTTCGATGAAATCCCCCAGATCGAAAAATTCCTGGAAGAGGCGATAGCGCTCCTCCCCCAGGTCATCGTAGCGGAGGAACAGCTGGAGACGACCGTCGCCGTCGTGGAGGTCCGCAAAGGTCACCTTTCCCATGGCGCGGATCGCCGTCAGGCGCCCGGCAACCACCGCCTCCACGGTTTCCTCGCTGCCCTCGACCGCCTGGAACATCCGAATCGCCTGCGCGCTGGTGTGGGTGCGCCGGGAGCGCGGCGGGTAAGGATCGATGCCCTGGGCGCGAAGTCGGGCGATCTTCTCCAGACGACGGCGGACGATCTCCCGAAAGAGGGCCATTGCTGGAACCTATTCGATGTGGAGGATACGGAAGCGCAGGACGCCGTCCGGGGCGTTCACGGTGACCACATCCCCCACCTGACGCCCCAGAAGGGCCTGCCCTAGAGGGGACTCATTGGAGATCCGTCCTCGAACGGGGTCCGCCTCCGCCGAGCCGACCACCTGATAGCGCTCCGGCGTGGAACTGCCCTCCTCCTGGATCGTCACCCAGCTCCCCAGGGTGACGAAAGCCTTGGGGCCGGTTGTTTCCTCGATGATCACGGCCCGGCGGAGCATGGACTCCAGCGTCATGATGCGGCCTTCCACAAACGCCTGTTCTGTCTTGGCGGCCTCGTATTCTGCATTTTCGTCGTAATTGCCTTCATCCATTGCCAGGTTCAATCGCTTTGCGACCTCCTGGCGCCGGACTGTGCGAAGATACTCCAGTTCCTCGAGGAGTTTCTGATAACCCTCGCGGGTGAGATAGATGGGTTGCTCGCTCATAGATCCTCGCACGATAGGATTTTAGAAGTCCGGGCGGGATTTCCTTTCCCGCTCCTGTGGCCCTTAAGCCGCCGGGGAGGGGATGAGAACCCCGCTGGATGAAACAGAAAGAGCGCCCCAAAAGGCGCCCTGTTTCCGGAGGCCAAACGGCCTGATCGGAACGCTTCGCTCTTCCCATGTCCTTGCGCGCCCTCATTATAGCATACCCCAAGGGCCCCAACAAGGAGGGCAGGCCTGGCGTCCGACCTAAAGGAGTAACGCTGCTTGAAGTGGGCGCTCACGGGCTCGCAGATGCGCTTCCCATGGCATTCGTTTCGGTGCTTTCGCCCGAAGGCAAATCCAACACCATCCGCGGCATTTCCTCGATGCGCTCTGGAAGGCGAACATCTCCTGGGACTCCCCGTAACTCCTTCCTTCTGCGGAGCGCTGGAAGCACCCGCCGCTCGAAAGAGCCCAACGTCATTCTGAAACGCAAAATCCATGAGGTTTCTATCCGGATCTCCTTCCCCTCCCCACGGCCCAAAGGGCCATGGGGAGGGGGCATCTTCCTCTGGGCAGGCTTCGGTTCCTTCTGCTCCCAGCTCATAAACGGGTCCGGGCCCCCCTCGATTCCCAGGTTTGTCCCAATCGGATCCCTCAGGCCGCGGCCACTTCCTCCAGGACATAGCACTCCAGAATATCGCCCGTGGCGAAATCGTGGAATCCCTCCAGCCCGATCCCGCACTCGTAGCCAGCCCGGACTTCCACGACATCGTCCTTGTAACGTTTGAGAGAGGCGATGCGGCCCTCATGGACCTTCTGGCCGCCCCGCAGAACCCGCACCAGGGCGTTCCGTCGGATCTCGCCATCCCGGACATAACAACCCGCCACCTGTCCACCCCGCACCTTGAAGACCTGGCGGACCTCCGCGTGGCCCAGGACCCGTTCCTGGAGGGTGGGAGCCAGCATGCCCTTGAGGGCCTTCTCCAGATCCTCTTCGATGTGATAGATCACGTTGTAAAGCCGGATATCCACCCCCTCGCTCTCTGCCAGCCGCTTCGCCGCCGCATCCACCGGGACGTTGAACCCGATGATGATCGCGTCCGAGGCGGCCGCCAGGGTGACATCCGAGACGCTGACCTCGCCCGCGTCGGCGTGAAGGACGTTGAGCTGGAGCTGATCCTTCGCATGCTTCTCCACCAGTCGCTGCAGGAGGCCGATGATCGGCTCAATGGAACCCTGGACATCCGTCTTGACGATGACGTTGAACTCGCGGACCTTGCCCGCCTGCATGCGGCGGTAGAGATCCTCCAGGCTCATCCGCCGGACCTGGCGCTGGCGCTGGCGTTCGGCGGCCCGTCGCTCGGCCAGTTCCCGGGCCTGGCGCTCGCTTTCCGCCACCTCGAAAAGGTCCCCCGCCTCCGGCACATCCGAGAGCCCGAGGACCTCCACCGGCGTGGAGGGGGGTGCCTTCTTCAACGGACGGCCCCGATCATCGAACATAGCTCGGACCCGGCCGTAGGTGGCGCCCGCCACGATGATGTCCCCTTGTTTAAGCGTGCCGTTCTGCACGAGCAACGTCGCCACCGGGCCCCGCTTATCCACCCGCGCGTCGATCACCGTGCCCACCGCCGGGCGATCCGGATTGGCCTTGATCTCCCGGGTCTCGGCCACCAGCAGGATCGCCTCCAGGAGGTCCTCGATGCCGATGCGCTGCTTGGCGGAGACCTTGACCACGATGGTATCGCCTCCGTATTCCTCGGGAACCAGACCGAGATCCGAGAGCTGGCTCATCACCCGTTCGACGTTCGCAGTGGGCTTGTCGATCTTGTTCAGGGCCACGATCACCGGCAGGCGGGCGGCCCGGGCGTGGGCCAGCGCCTCGCGGGTCTGAGGCATTACGCCATCGTCGGCCGCCACCACCAGGACCGCGATGTCGGTGACCTGGGCGCCGCGGGCCCGCATCTGGGTGAACGCTTCGTGGCCTGGCGTGTCCAGGAAGGTGATCTTGCGCCCATTGTATTCCACCTGATAGGCGCCAATCCGCTGAGTGATCTGCCCGACCTCCTGGGCCGCCACGTTCGTGCGGCGGATGGCATCCAGAAGCGTTGTCTTCCCATGATCTACATGGCCGAGGACCACCACCACCGGTGGCCGCGGCTTCAGCTTCGAGGGATCCTCTCCCGCGTAGAGGCGCTCCCAGAGCAATGAGGGACCTTCCTCTTCGGCGACCTCTGTCGGCCGTTGCTCCCGGGGTTCAAACCCGAACTCATGGGCCACCAGGGCCGCCGTCTCGTAATCAATGCGCTGGTTAATGCTGGCCATAATGCCATTGTGCATAAGGACCTTGATGACATCGATCGGGCTCACCGACATCAGCGCGGCCAGCTCGCGCACCGTGATGCTCGCCGGGATCTCAATCTCTTTCCGCCCGTTTTGTCGCATCCCATACCTCCTGAGAGAAGCTTGTTTTTGGGGTGGGCGGGGCGCTGAGGGTGCCCGCCCACATTAAAATGATTTTTCCTCTCCTCACCGCCCGGTCAGGCCATGAGGAGGAGGGAAGTGAGGGAGAAGAGGCCATTCGCCTTCCTCCCCGCGAAAGCTGGGATAACAAAAACCGGCACGGCGGCCCAGGCCGACCGTGCCGGTGGATCCAGTCGAGGCTTTTCCCACAGCCTGCGCAAGCAGGCAGGAGGGCTTTCCGGCGATCCCTTTCAGGGTCGCATCACGCCTCATCCTCCGGCAGGGTCGCGGCATAGGCCACCAGCGCCATCCGATCTTCCTCCCGCAACGCTTCCATCCGCAGCGCGTATTCCAGGCGCCCATCCTTCAGCGCCCGTTCCCAACAGGAACGCCGGGGATGCAGGTAAGCTCCTCGACCCGATTTCTTCCCCGTCGGATCGATCTCCACCCGACCCTCCGGCGTGCGGACGATGCGGATCATCTCTCGCTTCGCCTGCACCTGTCGGCAGCCCACGCATGTGCGTTGAGGGATATGCTTCCGCACCATAACGGTTTCTGCCCGAGTCCGTATTGAAACGCGAAGGAAATCATAAGCTTTTCACAGCGCTTTTTCGCTCAGGATGCGCTGCAGGCAGGCGCTGGCGGGGGGGAGGGGTTCCTGAAAGAGCCACTCCACCGCCAGCCAGAAGCCGGGGACGGCCCGGCTGATCAACCGGCCCTCTCGAACCCGTGTCACCTCCGTCCCCCACTGGGCCACCACCTCCTGTCGCTCCCGATCCACCACCCAATACTCGGGAATTCCGGCCTCCCGGTATTCGGCGGCTTTCTCTCCCAGGTCCATTCCCCGGGTGGCGGGGCTGGTCACCTCCACCACCAGGGCGGGCCGCACCGTCAGGGGCACTCCCCGGGCCCTCTCCATCTCCTCCGGCGGCACCACGAACACATCCGGCTCCCGCACCACCTCCGGCAGCACCTGAAGAGCCGCCGGACCCGTTAGAACCTTCCCCCAGCCCTTTGCCTCGCAATAACCGGCTAAAAGCCGTGTCAGGAAAATGACGGTGTCTTGGTGTTCTGCGGTGGCGGGCGAGTGCATGATGATCTCTCCGCGCACGAACTCCCAGATTTGATCTTCCGGGGCCTCCCGCAGATAGCGTTCCAGCGTCCAGCCTCCCATCCGCACCACATAGGGGCCTGTAATCGGCTCCTTCCGCTCATCCACCACCATCACCGGCATGGCTTCCCCCCGGCAGGCTCTGCTCCCATCAGATTCAAGGCCTCACGGCGCTTTTTCGCTCAGGATGCGCTGCAGGCAGGCGCTGGCGGGGGGGAGGGGTTCCTGAAAGAGCCACTCCACCGCCAGCCAGAAGCCGGGGACGGCCCGGCTGATCAACCGGCCCTCTCGAACCCGCATCACCTCCGTCCCCCACTGGGCCACCACCTCCTGTCGCTCCCGATCCACCACCCAATACTCGGGAATTCCCGCCTCCCGGTATTCGGCGGCTTTCTCTCCCAGGTCCATTCCCCGGGTGGCGGGGCTGGTCACCTCCACCACCAGGGCGGGCCGCACCGTCAGGGGCACTCCCCGGGCCCTCTCCATCTCCTCCGGCGGCACCACGAACACGTCCGGCTCCCGCACCACCTCCGGCAGCACCTGAAGAGCCGCTGGGGCCATCAGGACTTCGCCCCATCCCCTGGCTTCACAGTATCCCTGCAGGAGCCGATACAGAAACCCCGTAACTCGCTGGTGTTCTGCGGTGGCGGGCGAGTGCATGATGATCTCTCCGCGCACGAACTCCCAGATTTGATCTTCCGGGGCCTCCCGCAGATAGCGTTCCAGCGTCCAGCCCCCCATCCGCACCACATAGGGGCCTGTAATCGGCTCCTTCCGTTCATCCACCACCATCACCGGCATTCCGCTCATTCCTCCAGCCAGTCCCGCACCCGGCCACCCCGCATCCGTCGCAGCCAGGTCTCATCCTCGTAATCGATCTCGTAGCGGACCCGCCGGCGTTCCTTGCCCTTCCCCGCCTTCTTGCGCCGTCGGATCTCTTCTTCCTCCTCTTCCGCTTCTTCCTCCTCTTCATCCTCCTGAATCGTCACCCGCTCGGGTTCTGGAAAGATCGGGAAGGGAGCCTCCGAGAGCTCCTGCGCTGGCTCCGGGATCGGGGGCTCCATCTGGGATTCCCGCGCCGGCTCTGGAACCGGGAGCTCGGTCCGGGCCTCCAGCACGGTTTCCCCACTCAAGGGGCTCTCTACGGTCTCCAGGGCAACCGGCTCTGGCGCTGTCTCCGGGATGGAGGGGGCCAGCTCCACGGTCGCCGCTGGCTCCAGAACGGGAGCTTCCTCTGCTGCCCAGGCCAGCTCCGTCTCCTGCGGAACGGGTTCCGGCTTCTCCAACGGGATCTCCGGGGCTTCCACCCGTATCGCTTTCTGAGCCCTGCGACGAGCCCGCTCGGCCTCCCGCCGCGCCATGTAGGCCTGATAAGCTGCCTCCAGGAAGGTTCGGGCATCCCGGAGCTCGTCCGCGCTCCAGGGCAGCCCCGGCTGGCTCTTATGACGGGCCAAGGCCTCCTGCATCGCCGGGATCAGACGAGCAGCCTCTCCCATCCGTTCCTGCAGTTCCGGATCCGCCACCCGGGGGAGCCATTGCTCCAGCGCCTCCGTCAGGCTATGGATGTCAATTCGCCATCCCGTCAGGCGTGCGGCCAGCCGGGCGTTCAGGCCCTCCCGTCCAATGGCCAGGGAGAGTTGATCATCCGGCACCACGACCTGGGCGGTCCGTTCCGAGCGCTTTTCCTCGAATAGGTGCACCGTGAGCACCCGGGCCGGGCTCAGGGCTTTTGCGATGAAGATCGCCGGATCTGGATGCCACTCGATCACATCGATCTTCTCGCCGCCCAGTTCATGGACCAGGTTTTGAATCCGCATCCCGCGCTGGCCGATGCAGGCGCCCACGGCGTCGATGTTGGGCTGGGTGGCGGCCACGGCCACTTTCGTGCGCTGGCCCGGCTCCCGGGCGATCGCCTTGATCTCGACCAGGCCGTTGTAGATCTCCGGCACCTCTGTCTCCAGCAGGCGTCGGATCAGGTTCTTATGGGATCGGGAAAGGATCAGCTGCGGCCCACGGGGCGTCTGCCGCACCTCCGCCAGGTAAGCGCGGATCCGCTGGTGGGGTTGAAGCCGCTCCCCGGGCACCATCTGATTACGGGGCAGGATCGCTTCAGCCCGTCCCTGAGCCAGCAACACCGTCGCCCCCTGCGGCGTGACCGCCTGGACCACGCCATGGACAATCTCCCCCTCCTGTTCGGAGAAGTAGCGGTAGAGATAGTCCCGTTCCGCCTCCCGGATGCGCTGCAGGACGATCTGCCGCACGTTCTGCGCGGCGATCCGCTGGGCGAAGTTCGCCGGCGTGACGTCCAGTCGGATGATCTCCCCCACCCGGATATCCGGGCGGATCCGACGGGCCTCCTCCAGCGAGATCTCGTGGCGGGGATCCTCCACCACCTCCACTACCGTCTTCTGAAGGAAGACCCGGATCTGGCCGGTTTCCAAATCGATCTCCACATCTACGGCCTGGGTGCTCCCCACATCCGTCATGCGACGGAACACCGTCGCCAGCGCCCCCTTCAGGACCTCCAGGACAATCTCACGGGGGAGATTGCGATCGGCCGCGATCTGATTCACTGCCAGCAGGAGCTCACTTTTCGCCATTCGATAGCTCCTCTCACCGAGTGTTCATTAGAGGTTGCCCGGCGGATCCTGCCAGAATTTAAGGGGATCGGACAGGCCGTCTTCGGCGCTACGCAGCCTCATCGCATCCCCTTATGAACAACACAGGGGCGCCTGACTGCGCCCCTGTGAATCACGGGGAATTCCCCGACGATGCCATTTCTATTCCAGGCAGGCGAGCCTCTCGCCGCAGCCCCCCTGCCCTTCAGAGCCCCATGCAAGGATCCACCGCATCACTTCTGTTTTACATTTTAAACATTGCGATCTGAAACGTCAAGGGAAGCAGGAGGCAAGGATGTGCTCCAAAATCGCTGGAGCTCTCCCCAAAACCTTCCCGCAGGTCCTCTTCCCATTTCAGCGGAATGGCCCCTGCGGGCGGAGAGCCGGACCGAAGACCTCATCCCGACTGGTCGCCGTCCCTTAAGAGATGTTCAAAAGGATCGCCGGAACCAGTCCGGCGGCGGCTCCCAGTTATCCGGGATGAGGAGCGGGCGCAGGCGCCCGCTGGGCTCCGGCGGGCCGATGATCCCCAGCTCCTCCAGGCGATCGATCAAGCGGGCTGCCTTGGGATAGCCGATGCGGAGCTTCCGCTGAAGCAGAGATGTCGACGCCCCACGATGGCGCTTGATGATCTCAATCGCTTCCCGCAAAAGGGTCTCCTCGTCCTCCTCCTCGAATTCGCTGCGGCTCACCGAACGGCCGCTTCCCACCTCCAGGGATGTCACCATCCCCTCCCAGGGGGCGGGCTCCGGCCGCTCATCCGCATAACGCTCTTGCCAGAACCGCACCACCCGCTCCACCTCCGCGTCCGAAACATACGCGCCCTGAACCCGCACGGGTTTCCCCAGATCCGGCGGCAGGAAGAGCATATCCCCGCGCCCTAACAGGGTCTCCGCCCCGGGCATATCCAGGATCACCCGGGAGTCCACCGAGGAGGCCACCGCGAAGGCGATGCGGGCCGGGAAGTTGGCCTTGATCAGCCCCGTCACCACGTCCAC
>NZ_JANWXB010000298.1 GCF_025055495.1 Thermoflexus sp.
GCCCCGTTCCGCCTTGGGTAGCTTCCTCGCGCTCGTGGGGGTGTGGGGGGGGGGCGCCGCCCCCGGCGGCGCCCCCGAAAACTCTTGGGTCCAAGAGGGACAAAGCGTTACCCCCCATCTTTCCTGCCGCGAATCGGAGCGCGGATGTTTTCCATTGATTATCTGATCATTGGACATGTCTGCCGGGATCGAACGCCGTTCGGGCCGATGTTCGGGGGGACGGCGGCCTATGCGGGCCGGACAGCGCTGGCCCACGGATGGCGTGTGGGGGTCCTGACCAGCACCGGGCCGGATTGGGATCCCCGGCTGGCCCTGGATGGGGCGGTGGTGATGAACCTGCCTGCGGATCAGACCACGGAGTTTGAGAACCTCTACACTCCCCAGGGCCGGCGACAGCGTCTTCATGGCGTTGCGGAACGGCTGCTCCCAGCCGCTGTGCCCCTCGAATGGCGCCAGCCCCGCGTGGTGCATCTGGCTCCTGTGGCCGGGGAAGTGGATCCTTCCCTGCTGTTTCTGTTCGAGGGGGTCCTGCGTGGGATCACGCCCCAGGGCTGGATGCGGGCCTGGGATCCGGAGGGCCATGTCTATCCCCAACTCTGGGCAGAGGCCGAGCGCTTCCTCCCTTATGCCGATGCGGTGGTTTTCAGCGAGGAAGATATTCAAGGGGATTGGGAGCTCGCGCGTCGTTGGGCCCGTCGGACGTCGATCCTGGTGGTCACGCAGGCCGCCCGCGGGGCCACGCTGTTTTTGGAGGGGATCCCTCATCCGATTCCAGCTTATCCGGCGGAAGAGGTCGATCCGACGGGAGCGGGGGATGTGTTTGCCGCCGCCTTCTTCATCCGGTTATGGGAAACCCGAGATCCCGTGGCGGCGGCCCATTATGCGGCCCGGGTGGCGGCCCTTTCCGTCACCCGGCCGGGCCTGGATGGAACCCCTCGCCCGGAGGAGATCGAGGCCATCCGAATGGCCCTTCGGTGATCCTCTCTTCCCGCTAGGAAGGATGCAGGTAACGCCATGGGCCACTTCGTTTACGCTTTCGCGAACCAGAAGGGGGGTGTGGGCAAGACCACCTCGGCGGTGAACCTGGCTGCCTGCCTGGCGGCGGCCGGGCGTTCGGTGCTGCTTGTGGATCTGGATCCTCAGGCCAACGCGACGGCCAGTTTGGGGATCCCTCGGAAGAGCTTGAAGGGTTCTATCTATGCGGCGCTGGTCGATGGCCTGCCGATCGCGGAACGGATCTATCCCACCCGATGGACGAACCTCTGGCTGGCTCCCGCGAGCGCGGATCTGGCCGGGGCCGAGGTGGAGCTGGTGCAGGCCTCCCAACGGGAGTTCCGCCTCCGGGAGGCTCTGGAGGGCGTTCGAGCGGCTTACGATTACATCCTGATCGACTGCCCCCCCAGCCTGGGTTTGCTCACCCTCAACGCGATGGTCGCTGCGGACGCGCTGATCGTGCCGGTCCAGTGCGAGTATCTGGCCCTGGAAGGCCTCTCCCGGCTCCTTCAGACGATGACGCGGGTGCGTCAGAGATTCAACCCGCGGCTGCATGTGCGGGGCTTCCTGCTGACCATGTTCGACGCCCGCTCCCGTCTCGCTCAGCAGGTTGTGGAAGAAGTCCGTCATCACTTCCCGGGCCGGGTGTTCCGGACGGTGATCCCCCGGAGCGTTCGCCTGGCCGAGGCCCCGAGTTATGGCCTCCCCATCATCGTCTACGCCCCTCACTCGCCAGGCGCCATCGCCTACGCTGCCCTGGCCGACGAGCTGATGCGGGGCGATGGAATCCCTGTCCCCTCCCGAGAAGGAGGTGCCCATGGCGCGTAAATTCGGGCTCGGAAAGGGGCTGGAAGCCCTGCTCCCGGCCGGCGAGACCACGGGCCTTCTGGAGGTCCCGATCGATGCCATCGAGCCCAATCCCCATCAGCCCCGCCGGCAGATCGATGAGGCGGATCTGGAGGGGCTGGCCCAATCCATTCGAGAGCATGGACTGCTGCAGCCGCTCATTGTGACCCAGATCCAGGCAGAGCCTCCGCGGTATATGCTGATCGCCGGGGAGCGCCGATGGCGGGCGGCCCAACGGGCCGGTCTGACTACGATCCCTGTGGTGGTGCGGGAAGCGGCTCCCCAGCAGATGCTGGAGCTGGCCCTGGTAGAGAACCTCCAGCGAGCGGATCTGAACCCTATCGAGGAGGCTCAGGCCTATCGTTATCTCATCGAGACCTTTGGCCTGACCCATGAGGAAGTGGCCCGACGGGTGGGCCGGAGCCGGACGACGATCACCAACGCCCTGCGCCTGCTCCAGCTCCCTCCCTCGATCCAGGCCCATCTGATGGAAGGGCGGATTACGGAGGGGCATGCGCGGGCCCTGTTGATGCTCAGCCAGGCCGCCCAGCAGGAGCTCGTTCTCCGTCGGATTCTGGAGGAAGGCCTGAGCGTCCGCGCGACGGAGGAGCTGGCCCGTCGCCTGCAGGGTCAGCGCGTCCCGAGGCGGAAGGCCCCGGCGCGTCCGCCCGGCCTGGTCGAGATCGAGAGCCGCCTGCGCCAGGCCCTCAGCACCAAGGTCCGTCTCTCCGCCGGCCGTCGAGGTGGCCGTCTCATCATTTATTATTATTCCGAGGAAGAGCTGGAAGCGCTCGTCCGACGCTTGTTGCGTTCGGGATAGCTGGGCTGGTGGAGCAAGGAATGAGGTCGTCTATCCCACCAACCCCCACTTCGAAATCTTCCTTCTCCCCTCTCCCTGCAGCCGGGAGGACCGCGAGGAGAGGGGAGAAAGGGGGGAAGGGCCGCTTGCCTTCCTCGGGGGGCTTAGCGGGCGGCGCCGGGCGCCTTCGGCGCCGCCCGCTAAAGCAGGCCCTTCGGGCCATGGGGGGCAGGATACAGGGAGTGAGGCGATTCCACCCCATCCGATCGGCTCCTGATAGCGTAACTCCTAACGGATCAACGCATCCGACGGGGCACCGCGGCGATTCCCAGAGAACCGGAATTTTCGGGGGTGGACGGGGTCGCTGAAGGCGGCTTTGCCCACCCCAAAAAGCTCAGGAGGGGAGGAGGTCTTCTATGCCCAACCCCGCGCTCATCCGTGAGAAGGTCCGACAGGCGATCGGCATCCTGAACGAGAAGGGGATCGATGCCTGGTTAACGTTCGTTCGGGAGACCGAGCAGACGCGGGATCCGGTGCTGGATCTGATCCTCGACCTGAATGTGACCTGGGTCTCCGCGTTCCTTCTGACCGCGAACGGAGATCGAGTGGCCATCGTGGGGCGATTCGATCGGGAGAATATCGCGGCGCTGGGGATCTGGGATCCCGTGATCGGGTATGATGAGAGCATTCGGGAGCATTTGGTAGAGACGTTGCAGCGCCTGAACCCTCGGGAGATCGCCATTAATTATTCGGAGAATGACCCCGCTGCCGATGGGCTGACCCACGGGATGTGGTGCCTTCTCCACCGGATGCTGAGCGGCACGCCGTTCGTGGGCCGCCTGATTTCCGCTGAGGACCTCGTGGGGGCGCTCCGGGGCCGCAAGACCCCGCTGGAAGTCGAGGCCATCCGCCGGGCGGTGGAGACCACCGAGGCCCTGTTGGATGAGATCGGGGCCTTCCTGCGCCCTGGGCGCTCCGAGCGGGAGATCCAGGCCTTCGTCCACGAGCGGATGCGTGCAAGGGGCGTGGAGCCGGCATGGGATCCGGATTACTGTCCCATCGTGGCCATCGGGCCCGAGGCCCCGATCGGGCATGCGATGCCTGGAGATCGTTCCGTAGCCCCGGGGACGCTGGTTCACGTGGATATCGGGATCCGGCAGGATGGGTTCTGCTCGGATATGCAGCGGGTCTGGTATGTGTTGCGAGAAGGAGAGGAGAGCCCACCGTTGGAGGTCCAGCGGGCCTTCCAGGCTGTCCGCCTGGCGATCCTTGCGGGATTTCAGGCCCTCCGCCCGGGGGTCCAGGGATGGGAAGTGGACGCCGCGGCGCGTCGCACCCTCACTCAGCAGGGGTATCCGGAGTATCTCCACGCGCTGGGCCATCACATTGGACGGACCGTCCATGATGGCTCGACGGTCCTGGGGCCCCGTTGGGAGCGCTATGGGCAGACGCCTTATGGGGTGGTGGAAGCCGGGAATGTGTTCACGCTGGAACTGGGCGTGAGGGTGCCTGGGCATGGTTACATTGGACTGGAGGAAGATGTGCTGGTCACGCCGCGGGGCGCGGAGTGGATCAGCCATCCCCAGACCGAACTCTGGGTGATCCGGCCGTGAAGGAACCGGGTTATGCGGATCTGGATGATGCGGCTCTTTTAGGGCTGGTTGCCAGCGGCTCAGGTAAAGACCAGCCCCTTTAGCCATTTGCGTTGCGGAGACAGAGGGAGAAGCAGGGAGGGATCTCTCTTTCCTTGTTCCAGAATGCCTTTCCCTTATCACCCATCTTCCCATATGGACTTCTGTATCTCGATCTCCTCGCCTTGAAGGATCATCTATGCCGATGGCGGACTGGATCCTCTGGAACGCCCGGATTTATACCCAGGATCCGGAGCGGCCCATCGCGGAGGCCATTGCGGGGATGGGCGAACGGATTGTTGCGGTCGGCACCGCCGCGGACGTGAGGTCCTGGCTGGGCCCCCGCACTCGAGTCCTTGACCTAGGCGGCGCAACGGTGCTTCCAGGTTTCATTGATGCCCATCTGCATCTGGAAGGTTATGCCCGGCGCCGGATGGGGGTCGATGTGGACACGCCGACGCTGGAGGAGGCCCTGGAGCGCGTGGCCCGCCGGGCGGCCTACACGCCGCCAGGGACCTGGATCACGGGTCGGGGATGGTTGCAGGAACGATGGGGGCGATTCCCCTCCGCGGACGATTTGGATCGGGCGGCGCCGGCGCATCCGGTGGCCCTCTGGGCCCGCAGCGGACACGCCCTGTGGGTGAACCGGGAGGCGATGCGTCGGGCAGGGATCACTGCCGAAACGCCGGATCCACCCGGCGGGCGTATCGCCCGGGATCCCCAGGGGGAGCCGACCGGGCTTTTCTTCGAGCGGGCGATGGATCGGATCGTTCAGGCGATCCCGGAGCCCACGGTGGAGGAACTGGCCGAGGCCCTCTATGAGGCGCTCCATGAGCTGGCCGCCCTGGGCCTGACGGCGGTTCATAACTTCGACGGCCCCCGCGCCTTCGCGGCCCTCCAAATCCTTCGCGAACGGGGGGATCTTCCCCTGCGGGTGGTGCAACACCTTCCCCTCGCGATGCTGGATCACGCGCTGGCGCTGGGCCTGCGCACCGGGTTCGGCGATGAATGGCTGCGGGTGGGGGCGGTGAAGATCTTCGCCGATGGCGCCCTGGGGCCGCGGACCGCGTGGATGCTGGCGCCATATGAGGGGGAGCCGGAGAACCTGGGGATCGCCTTCACCCCCCCCGAGGCGATGCGGGAGGCCGCCCGGCGGGCCACTTCCGCGGGCCTCTGGCTGGCCGTCCACGCGATCGGGGATCGGGCCAATCGGGAGGTCCTGGATCTCTATGCCGAGTTACGGGAGCTGGAGGCGCGGATGGGGATTCCCCCGGAGGCCCGGCGACATCGGATCGAGCACGCCCAGCTGGTGCATCCGGACGATCTGCCGCGCTTCGGTCGGCTGAGGATCGTAGCCTCCATGCAGCCGATCCACGCGATCTCCGATCGACCGATGGCGGAGCGCTACTGGGGGGCGCGATGCGCTACGGCCTATGCCTGGCGCAGCCTGAAGGCATCCGGAGCCCGGCTGGCCTTCGGCTCCGACGCGCCGGTGGAACCGCCCAACCCCTTCTGGGGTCTGCACGCCGCGGTGGTCCGCGACGGATGGCATCCAGAGCAAACCCTCTCCCTGGCGGAGGCGCTGGAAGCTTACACCGTAGGCCCGGCGTGGGCCGTCGGGCTGGAGCGCTCTCAGGGCCGATTGCGGCCCGGGATGTGGGCGGACCTCCTGGTGCTCCCGGAGGATCCCTTCCGGATCCCGGCGGAACAGCTCCGCGAGCTGGACGTGCTGGGCACAATGGTGGGAGGTCGCTGGGTGTATCAGCGCCTCCCTTTATGAAAGCGCTCTGTTGCAAACCTGGGGTTTAAGGTAACAGAGCGGGCGGAGCCGCTCCCCGTTACCTCCGCTTTTCTGAACTCCCCTCCCTATGCCGCGAAGCGGCGTGGGAAAGGGAGTCGGGAGGAGCAGACGGAGCCTGCACCATCCATAGCACCCCCAGAATCACCAGCGCCGCGCCCAGATAGCCCAGCGGGCCGAAGCGCTCCCCCCACGCCAGATAGGAAACCGCGGTCGCGATCACCGGCTCCAGAGTCGCCACCACCGCCGCCCGCGTCGCTTCCAGCCGCTGCAGACCCGCGTAATAAATCAGATAGGCGAGATATGTGGAACAAATCGTCAGAAATGCGATGGCTCCCCAGGCCATGGGCCCTGGCCGATGGAACGAGATGAGCGGGAGCAGGCTGAGGGCCCCTATAGGCATGGCGTAAGCGAACAGGGTTGGGGTTTCATAGCGCTGAAGGTAAATCTTCCCGAAAAGATAATACAGGGCATAGGTAAATCCAGAGATCAGGCCCCACATGATCCCGACAGGATGGATCCGCGCTTCACCGCCCTGAAGGCTGACGCCGGCCACGCCGAGGAGCGTCAGGAACAGGGCGGTCAGCTTATGGGGGCCCATTGGCTCCTTCAGAAAGCTCCATGAAAGAATGGCCACCCAGGCGGGGGCCGTGTAGAGCAACACGGCGGCCATCGCTCCACCGCCCGCCTGCACTGCAAGCTGGAAGGAGGCGTAGAACAGCGCCACGCCGATGGGGCCGAACCCCAGCACGATGGGAAGGTCCCGAGGGGCCACCCGGATCCGGCCGATGAGGGCGGCGTGGAAGCCAAACAGCAGCCCCCCGAAAACAGCCCGCCAGAACGCGACCTCCAGAGGCGTCAGCCCGTGGGCGAAGGCCAGTCGGCTCACCGGGCCGATCAACCCCCACAGAAAGGCGGCGGTCAGCATATACACATAGCCGATCATTCTCTCCCTCAACCTCCAGACGGGGTGAGACCACTCCTGGGGTTGCCCCTGTGGCTTTGCTGAAGCGATCCTGCCCACCGGGTGCTACACCGCCCTGGGGCCTGGTGATCCGCGGACCATGCGGAAGAAGACCCCCAGGGCGATCAGCTCCAGCACGATCGCCAGGAGGATGACGCCTCCCATGGACAGCTCATAGATCGCCCCCATCGCGGCGCTGCCGAGGAACCATGCCAGCCCGTAGATCCCATTGAACAGACCATACGCTGTGCCGCGTTCCTCTAAGGCGACCAGGGAGGGAATGGCCGCTCGCATGATCGTCTCCTGCCCGCCGATCACCGCCCCCCAGAGCATCATGCCCAGGAGGAGAGGCGCGGGATGGCCGGAGAACACCAGAGGGGCGGCGGCGGCGCTGAAGGCCGGGATCGTCAGTAAAACCCGGAGGCCGAGGCGATCATAAAGGACGCCGAACAACAGGCCGGCGACCGCATCGACCAGCATCGCCGCAGCGAACAGGGCAGGAATCGCCGGGTCGGGCAGAAGGGCCGTGCGTTTCAGGTGGTAGGAGAGCAGCTGGAAATGGACCAGCCCGGCGACGCTGAAGGCCACAAAGGCCAGATACTGCCGGAAGTGAGGGCGGGCGATCCCGCGGGGGATCACGGCCTCCGGATCGATGGGGGACAGCTCCAGGCGGTGGGGGGCCGGATAAAGCAGGCGGGCAGCGATCAGGATGAGCAGGGTGAGCGCCGCGGGGATGAGCAACACCCCAAAGGCCAGCTCATAGCGTCCGGTGCTCTGAAGGATCAGCGCCATCAGCAACGGCCCGCCGACGGCCCCGATCTGATCCAGCGCCTCGTGGAGTCCGAACCCCTTCCCGGGGCCCACCTCGCTGGCCGCGTAGGAAAGCATCGTGTCCCGGGCCGGGGTGCGGACCGCCTTGCCCAGCCGCTCGATCAGGATCAGGATGGCGGCGATCGGCCAGGCGCGGGTGAGGGCCAGCATGGGGACGGCAAGGACGCTCATCGCATATCCTAGGATGGTCAGGATCCACGGCCGGCGTAAGCGATCCGCCAGGTAACCGAAGAAGGGGCGCAGGCTGTAGCCGATAAGCTCTCCGATGCCTCCGATGGCCCCCACCAGCGCGGCGCTGGCCCCCAGCACGGCGAGATACGGCCCGATGAGGCTGCGGGCGCTCTCATAGGTCACGTCAGCCATCAGGCTGACCAGGCCGAGGAGCATGATGAACCGTAAGGCTTGATGGCGGGTTCGGTTCGACATCTACTCGGACCTCCAGAAGGATTTCATGTCCAGGCGAAGAGCATAGATCCGGGGCACTTCGTTGTCTCCCTACGGTCTTTGGGACCCCCGCCTGGCGGAGCGGAGATACAGAGGGATGATATACCGCATCCCCGGATCCGGGGCCGCAGTATAGCACTGGGTCCCCGTTTTCATGGGGGTTGGGGCGACGACGTCGCCTTCAGTGGCGCCCCGGCCTCTCAATCTTCCGGCTTATGTTCAGGACACGTGCCGCTGGCCGGGTCGGATGGCGGGCAGGGGTGAGGAGATCGAGCCCTTTCCGGCCATCGGGCGGTTCGCTCTCTGGCTTGCATACGCATGCTGTGAATTCCATTCGCAAGGACATGGCGAGCCCTTGTGGAGAGAGCCGATGAAACCCCCCAAGCCCCAAGGAGAGATCCATCGTTCGCGCAAGCGGCGTCGAATTCATCGCACGCGTTTGCATGAAGATTGGGCATGAGCCGAATGTTTTTAGGGCTGGGGCGCCGCCAAAGGCAGTGCCCCAGCCCCAAAACCCGCAGGAGAGCTCGGAAGTTACACGTGGCGTAAATGTTACCCGGTTAGGCAAGCCAGCTGGGGATAACCAGCCCTCTCGTGGACGTTGACGCAAAACCTTCCCCTGTGGTAAAATGAAAATAGATGAGTCTGGGATTGCGATCCGCAGGGATGGGATCCCTCAAGATCGTCCATATAACCGATGAGGTTGCTCACATACGGGGCCACCTTGCCCGAGGTGGCCCCGTTTTATTTTTTGACGGACCCCGATTTCCCACCCTTGCATTCTCTCGAGAACGGCCCTTTGCTCCCCTTGCTCCCCCTGATGGGGATTGGGGGGGATCGGGTAGGGCCGTCTCGGGCGGCCTCGCCCGGCCCCCCATGCCCCGGAGGAAGGGATCGGCGAATTGGTCCGAAGTCCGATTGTCTAAACTCTATCGACAGGAGAAGCGGCCATGGCGGTAGAACAGATCCGACAGGAGACCCTGA
>NZ_JANWXB010000348.1 GCF_025055495.1 Thermoflexus sp.
GGCGCGGGGCGGGGGTCCTCTACTCCCCCCATCCGGGAGGTCGCGGATCGGCGCAACCCTTTCGGCATTGCGGCCACGCATAAAATATTCATTTGTGGGCGGGGCCGGGCGCCTCCGGCGCCCGGCCCCATCAACAAACCCCCGGGAGGAAGCGAAGAAAAACGGAGTTCTCCTTTCCCGATCGGTCTCGCCCCCTGGGGAGGGAGGCCAGGGGAGTCAGAGGGTCCCCCTTCAACGCGCTATGTCCCTGTCGCCATCATCGGGGGGACCACCTGAACCTCGCTCATCTGGTGAAGGAAATGGCAAGGACTCGTTGGGTGCGGGAAAATCTGGGTTTGGCCCTGCTGGCTTTTGGTCTGGCCTTTGCCCTCTGGGCCGCCGCGGTGTGGGAGGAGAACCCGCCGGTGGAGCAGACGTTGACCGATCTGCCGTTGGTGTTCCATGGGTTGGGCTCCGATCAGGTGGTTTTCGAAGCCTCAGCGGATCGGGTCCGCCTTCGCCTCCGCGTGCCGCGCGCGATCGAAGGCAGCATCAGCCCCCAGGATGTGGAAGCCTTCGTGGATGTTCAGGGGCTTGAGGAAGGCGCTTATGATCGACCGGTGCAGATCCAGATCCGGCGACGGGGCATTCAGATCCTGGCGGTGGATCCACCACGGGTTCGCTTCCGGCTGGAGCGGGTGGAGAGCCGGGAGGTCCCTGTGTCCATTCAGATCCTGGGACAACCCGCCATCGGCTATCAAGCGGGGATCCCTCTTCCGGCGCTCTCCCAGGTGCGGGTGAACGGCCCGCGCTCGCGGGTGGCGGTGGCGGCGATGGCGGTGGGGAGGATCCAGATCGACGGCGTGCGGCAATCGGTGGAAACCCAGGTCCGGCTGGCCGCCGTCGACCCGCAGGGGGAGCTGCTTTCAGAGTTGAAAGTCGAGCCGGAACAGATCACGGTCACCGTTCCGATCGAGCAGCGCCTGGGCTTCCGCGAGCTGCCGGTTCGGGTGGCGTTGCAGGGGCGCCCGGCCCGGGGCTATCAGCTTACGGAGATCTCGGTGGACCCACCGACGGTGACCCTCACCGGGGATCCCCGGCGACTGGAGGAGATCGGAAGCTATGTCTCCACGGAGCCCATCGACCTCTCCGAGGCGCGAGGGGAGTTGATCGCGGAGGTCCCGCTGGTCCTCCCGGCGGGAGTGGCCCTGGTGGGCAGCCCCACCATCGTGGAGGTTCGCCTTCAGGTGGAACCGATCCTCAGCACCCAGGTCTTTCAGCAGATCCCCATCGTGGTGGAGGGGCTGGGGCCGGGGATAAGCGCCCGCCTCTCCCCGGAAACGGTGGACCTCATCCTGCGGGGGCCGCTGCCGTATGTGGAAAACCTCCGGCCGGATGAGTTGCGGGTGTGGATCGATGTGGGGGGGCTGGAGCGAGGAACCTATACGCTCACCCCCACCGTCACCCTCAGCGCTCCTGTGGCCAATCTCTCATGGACGCTGATCCCGCCTAACATCCAGGTCTCGCTCATGCCCGCACCCACCCCCACCCGGTCCCGTTAGCCTTTTCGCCTGACGCCGGGCGTCCCTTCTTCGTGTTCCGAAGCTATCGTTCCTCCTCCCTGCGACCTGGTAGGCCCCGGAGGGATCCAGTGTTTGGGTGGAGGAAGCAGCCGGCATCCCATCTATTGCTTTGTCCAGTTATAAACTGAGGCTTTGAGGAACCGAAGCGAGTCCGGAAGGCGATGGCCCCTCCCCCCTTTCTCCCCCCTCCCCACGGCCC
>NZ_JANWXB010000368.1 GCF_025055495.1 Thermoflexus sp.
GCCTCAGGAAGACCCGGAGCGCAGACCGCTGAGGAAGATGGCGATCCACTGGCCGGGATCCGGGGCGGAGAGGACCTCGACTTCCACCACCCATTTCACCCATTGAAATCCCCTTCGGCCCGGGGCGACCAGGCGCATCGGAGCGCCATGCTCGTGGATCAGCGGCTCATCGCCCACGTGGGTGGCCAGCAAGGCCCTCCGCGCTTCCTCCAGCGGCAGGCTCCAGCGATAACCGGTGACGGAGAGAAACCGGACGAAGCGGGCTTCCGGCCGGACTCCCGCCTGATCCAGCAGCCATCCGACCCGGATGCCCCGCCATCGCTGCTCGGTATACCATCCGCCGGTGCAGTCGAGAACAGCGATCGTCTCCTCTTGGGGAAGCTCTCGGATTTGCGCGTAAGACAGGGTCATCGGGCGCCTCACCGCCCCGTGGACGTGCAGCTTCCATTGCTCCAGGGGAAGAGGCGCGGGGCGATCCAGCATCCAGTTGGTGACCGGAAAGGCGTTTCCGGTGAACCGCCCGGCCTCCCGGGAGCCGGTGAAGCGCCGTCGAGATCCGGGGAGGTTCAGCCAGCGGCTGATCCCTTCCTGGGCTTCCCAGCTCAAGCCCGCTAACAGGCCAGCGCCCAGAGCCCGCAGCACCCAGCGACGGCCTCGCAGGTCCTGGACCCGGAGCGGCTTCGCCCGGGTCAGGACATGGACCCAGAAGACCGCGGCCAGGGCGAGGGCGAAATACGCGTGCAGGTTCATCCCCGATGGCCAGCCTGCAGGCTCCAGCCATAGCGCCCACACCAGCCCGGTTCCAACGGTGAAAGCGACGAGGAAAGTCGTCATCAGCGAGAAGGCGACGGCCCCATCCCAGCGGGAGGGACGCATCAGGCGAGGGAAAACCCGCCGGAGCTTCCAGAACAGGAAGGGGAGGATCGCGATCCCAAGGCCGCTGTGGAGGATGAAGAGCCAGCGTCCTTCGGGCCGGCCCACGAGGAGAGTGCCCAATCCGGTGAGCAGAGCGGCTCCGAGCAACCCAAAAAGACCCCAATCCACCACCCGCGCGGGCATCTTCGCTTCCCCCTTCGACCCTCAGCCCCTCTTCTGGAGCCACTTTCGGATCCTCGATCGCCCTGTTGCCATCTTTATGTTCCTCTCCGGCGATTCGAGACCTGTCCCGTCATCCCCCAGCACCAGTTTGCAACAAAGCGATCCTCCATCATCTTTTGATTCGCAGGATAGCCCACTGCCGACACAGTTCTTTAGTGGGGCGGTGCCTGAGGGCCGATGTCGTCCAATCCCATTCATCGCTTTCCAAGCGGGCGAAGCGGCAGCGTCCCCTGGATAGAAAAATGGGAAGCGGGCTGTTACGCTTGCCCATTTTAGCCGGAAATAGGGGGAGCTGTCGAGGGCGACCCGGATCCACGAAAACGACGGCCATTACGCCGTCAGGAGCCCTCCGTGATTTGTCCATCTCGGGGCCAAAGGCCCCCGCACCGCCCCCGAAAGATTTTTGGGGGGGAGGGTCCATGGCCTTCCGGACGGGCTTCGGTTCCTTCGATCCCTAGTGGATAACTGGACAAAGCCCTCCGGACGCAGAGGGATGGTCCCTCTCGCCGTTCGGCCGCGCGGGTTAAAGCATTCCTCGGGTCTTGACAGCCCCCCTCTCCCGTGATAAGATGATGGCCCGCCTGGATCCCGAAGATCTGGCGGTATAGATCGTTTTATACCCCATATATGGGGGTTCCGGAGCGTGCGTTGCCCCTTTTGCGGGAGTGAGGAGACTCGGGTCATCGATACGAACCCGGAGGCGGAGCGGCGGGCGGTCCGGCGTCGTCGGGAATGTCCCCGCTGTCTGCGCCGGTTCACCACGATCGAGCGTCCGGTGCACCTGGCCCCGATGGTCATCAAGCGGGATGGGCGTCGGGAGCCGTTCGACCGGGAGAAGCTTCTGCGCGGGATCCAGATCGCCTGCGCCAAGCGCCCGATCCCGGCGGAGGCCTTGGAGCGCCTGGTGGAACGCATCGAGGCCCGCCTTCAGGCGATGGGCCGGTCGGAGATCCCCAGCCGTCTGATCGGCGACATGGTGATCGCTGGGCTGAAGGAGCTGGATGAGATCGCCTACATCCGTTATGCGATTGTCTACCTTGGCCTGAGCGACCTCGAGAGCATCCGGCGGGAGATCGATAACCTGTTGCAAAATCGCGCCCGGGAAGGAAGCCCCACGATGGCGGAGAGCCCGGAGTGATGGCCGGTTCCCGGAATTCGCCGAACCCTATGGGGTAGCCTGTCTATTCTCCCCGAGGCCCAA
>NZ_JANWXB010000406.1 GCF_025055495.1 Thermoflexus sp.
AATAAAAAGCCATAAATAGCCTCAAGCCCAGCGCCTCGAAAGTAACTTAATGGAAGAATTGCCGTATATCCGGTCTCAAAAGGATTCCTAAAGCGAATATAGTTATACAATAATACCAGAACTATTGGAACAGCCGCCCCAATGATACTATATAGGGTAATATTCCTCAGCCAAACCAGACGATATTTCCATTCAGAATAATCTTTTATAGAAACGATGATCAAATATATAACAAAAGAGATACCAGCAATCGATGCCTGAGGTTTCGTGGCCACAGCCAATCCAAGCGCTAATCCTAAAATAACTCCCCACCCTGGCCGAGAAGAGCGCCGGTAAGAGAAAGCCGCATATATACTCAATAATAACCAGAGTGTAACCAGTGGTTCACTAAAAAAAGTTCTCGAATATATATGTATAAAAGTCGATAATCCAATACTTATCGATAAAAATAATGAGGTTAAATGCTGGTATCCTAACCAGCGTCCAGATAGATATAATAGCCCGACTATCGCACCTCCGACTAGACCATTTAGAGAGTTCACAAAGAATCTGGTCCAGTAAGCTTGAAATCCAGCCGGAAAGATATCGGCTACGATGCGCCCAATTAAATAAAATGGAATAGCTAGTAAAGACTGCAAAATTCCAGTAATAGCGTAATTCTTGCCATCAGCACCCCTGGCCCCCGTGGAAATCGAACTGGTCTCTGTCTTAGCTGGCACAGCAAGAGATCCCCGTTCAATTATTCCCTCTGTCACATAATAAATCATCTCTTCATCAGGAGAGTAAGTGTGACCACCAAATGTCGCCCAATATATGGCAGTAAAAAGACCAAACAGGAATAATGCAATCCGATAGTCAGACTTTTCCATCTGTCCCTCCATCTATCAAAGATATATGATTTGATAATCCAAAAAGAAGAGCAAGTTTAAGACATGTTCGGGCTCTTCCAGCACTCACGAACCTTCATGTGAGATCAGCCACTTTTGAGCCTACTGTATATGTAAAAGGTCACAATATTTTGTAATATCTTTCGAACATCACAAACCCTTAAATACAGATCGGTAAATTCCATATATTTGGAATATATGTTCCTCCAGCGACAACGGATTCGCCTCATGCATCCGCAACTTCTCACGCGGCAATCCATGGTTCAGAAGCTCCCAGATGCAGGATCGCCAGGCCAATACATTCCCCGGAGGACAGAGCCAGCCGTTGACTCCTGGGCGGATCTTCTCGGCCAGCGCCCCGAGATCCGAAGCGATCACCGGCACGCCCGCAGCAAGGGCCTCCTGAATGACCACCGGGGAGTTTTCATACCACAGAGAAGGCACCAGGAGCACGTCCGTCTCCGCCAGCACGCGCCCCACCTCATCGTTAGACACAGGCCCCTCAAAAGAAGTGGTGGCAGGGTCGGCCAGCCGGCGCAGCCGTTCCACGTAGTCCGGGAAGCGATGAGGATCTCCATAAATTCGCAGGACCGCGCGATCGGCCGGCAGGCCCCGAAAGGCCTCAACCGCAACGTGAACGCCCTTCTGCCAGGCCAGCGCTCCCAGATACGTAAAGCGAACGCGGCCATCGGGAGAGGGCCGCCAAGCATAGCGCCGGATGCGCTGAAGATCGATCCCATTCTCCAGATACAGAACGCGTTCCCGCGGCAGACCGGCCTGGACATATTTCTGGATCAGGAACTGCGAAGGAGCGATCCATCGATCGGCCTGAAGCATTGCCCGCCAGACCAGGTGGTCCCGGATTTGCATCAGGACCGCCGCAGCGGGCCGGAACCCGATGGCCAGCAGGGGATGGAACTGATTCGCCAGCGCGCAACGGCCGCAGTTTAGGCCCATCGCTTTCCCCCGGCAAACCCGACCGTCCGGCCAGATCAGCTGGGCGTTTCCGCACAGAAACCAGTAATCATGGAGGGTGAGCACGACAGGCATTCCCCGGCGCTTCGCCTGAGCAATCAATCTAAAGGAAAGAGTCATCAGATGCTGAACATGAACGATGTGAGGCTGTGTCTCGTCCAGAAATCGGGCGAATTTCTCCTCCACATCCGGATTCCAGAACGTGTCCATGAAGCGCGCGATCGCTGAAGAGGAGAAGCGATGGACAGGCCGCGAGATCCGGAATGCTCGGAATCCCTCTCGTTCCTCCCAGGCCTCGGCAGATCCCAGGGCGCTGGCTCGATCATCCCGGTAAAAGACAAATACCGCATGCCCTTGAGCGGCCAGCCCCCGCGCGAGATTCAGTGTGTAAATTTCCGTTCCCCCTGTGCTGGCTGGAGGGAACTTATGCACGATCAGCGCAATCCGCATGGGTATGCTCCCGCCACCAGCGCTCAAAGACGCGCTGATAGAAATCCACCAGTCGATCGACGTAGGCCTCAAAGCGCCATCGGGTATAGGCCTCACGGATGCCGTTCTCCCGCAGGCGCTGGCGCAGCTCCGGATCCTGCACCAAGCGGACGATCGCGGTCGCCAGGGCCGCCGGATCGTTGGGGGGGATCAACAGGGCAGTCTCCCCATCCCTGAAGCCTTCCGGAGTTCCTCCAGTGGTCGTTGCGATGACCGGAAGTCCGCATCCCATTGCCTGCAAGGGCGTGATGGCAAAGGGCTCCTCCCAGACGGAGGGGAACACAAAGATATCCGCCTCGTGCATCGCGCGAACCAGTTCCGGCCACGGAACGAATCCATGGAACACAACCTGATCCTCCACGCCTTCATCCCGGATCAGCCGGCGCAAATACTGCTTGAAGCCCTCTGCCCCATCGCCGAAGAGATCCAGGCGGAACCGGGGCATACCCTCCATCCTGGAAAGGATCCGCAGGGCACGGATCGCCACCTGAGGGCCCTTCCCTTCCCAGAGGGAGCCCGCAAAGAGCAACCGGACCGGATCACCCAGAGGATGCTCGGGCCCGGGCCGAAAGACGTGGGTGTTAATCCCCAGATAATGCGTCTCTATGATCTCGGGTGGGAATCCCGAGCGGATGTAGAGATCCCGGATGAAATTGGAGACCGTCACGATCCCATCTATTCGGACCCGACGAGCAATGGGGCGCTGGATCACCGCCCGGACGGCGTTCACAAACAGGCGCCCCATCAGCGTTTGAGGCCGCAACACCAAGCCCCAGTCCCGAAGAATGAAAAGCAGCCATCGATCGGCGACCTGAGCGATCACCGGACACGGCGCATCTCGGACGGCCAGAAGCGGCGCAGCCGAGGCCATGTAGAGATTGTCCACCAAGATCAGATCCGGCCGCAGACGCCTCACCAGGCGTCGCACATTTCGATATGTGCTTGGAGCAAACACATGATGCCGAAATAATTCCAGCAGCGTCAGGGATCGACCGCCTAAGAAGATGGCGTCCCGTTCATCCAAGCTGTAATGAAAGGCCTGGTGAACGAACGGCAGGCCATCCAGCTTTCGGCCTCTGGCGGTAATGGCATGGACCTCATACCCTCGCGCCCGGAGAGCCTCTTCGATATCATGGGTTAGCATCTCGTTCCCACCGACAATATAGGGCGGATACAGGTTAACCAAGCGCACAATTCGTTTCATTTTCATCGGCTTCGCTCCTGAATCACTTGCTCCACCAGGGCGATGAAGGGCTCTGTCAGCTCTCTCCAGTCGTATCGACGGGCCAGCCTCCGGCCCTCTTCGGACAGGCGCTGCCACATCGCGGGATCCGAAAGTATGCGGAGCACACCATCCGCGAATGAACGAGGATCATCAGCGATGAAGATGTTCTCGCCGGATCGAACATCCAGCCCCTCGGCCCCCACCGAAGTGGAAACGACGGGCAACCCCATCGCCATGGCCTCCACGATCTTCAATCGGGTTCCCCCACCCAGACGGAGGGGAACGATGAACACCGCCGCCTGCTCGTAATAGGCCCGCACGTCAGGCACGCTGCCCGTTACCTCTACGCCGGGGAGCTCCGCCAGTCGCTGGATTTCAGGTGGAGGTCGATGCCCCACAATCTGAACTCGAACATCCGGCCTGGCCTGACGAATTAAGGGATAAATCTCCGCAAAAAAATAGCGAACCGCGTCAATATTTGGGTAATAATGCATAGTGCCCACGAACAGCAGAACCGGAGGATCTCTTCGAGGCAAACCCGAGAGACGGAAATGGTCCAGATCTACTCCATTCGGGATCACTCGGAGGATCAATTCAGGAGCATCCCGACGAACGAATGCAGCATCCGCGTTCGAGCATACTACACAGGCCTGATAGATCGGCATTTTTTGGCGCTCGTAACGGCGCAGCTTGATAGCTTCGATATGCCAGAGGAATTTTTCAATGCCCCATGGAAGGGCAGCAGCCACCTCAGCAGCGTGAAGGGAGTCAATTTTCTGTCGAAGTGAAATACGGGGCAGATCTGGATGTAACTCGACGTAGGGTGTCATACAAAGTTCATCTGCAATCAATAAGTTATAGTTCTCTCTGCGTATCTCCACCCACGCTTGTAATAGGGACCGGGGATCTTGAAAATAATCGACGAGACGTGGCCAGGGATTCAGCATCATTTTTAGAAAGCTCCGCAGTCGCTGGGGCGTAGGGAGTTCAAACACCCGTAGCTTCCGAACCATCTGCTGAATAACGATCTTCGACTCTAGATTATAAAGCTCGCGAGAGGTAGTATATACATCTACTTGAAAATGCCCTGCAAGAGACCTAAGGAGATAGAAGCTGCGAATTTTGCCGCCCGTATTCGGCGGATAAGGAAGGTAAGGAGTAAAAAAAGCAATTTTATGTCTGCACAACATCATCTATTTTCACTCCCAACGCATAGATCTCCCGAGGCTTTGTCAGACCTATTAACTGATGCACATCAAGCTGCAGCTGACCGATCGCCCGATTCAGCCGATTGATCGCTTCATGCACATCAAGCTGCAGCTGATTAATTATCACCCACTCCTCGAACAAAACATTCTTCACGATAAAACGAGCGATTCGACGACGTATAGAAAACAGCCATCGGCCGATCGGCCCACGATTTCCGGGGAGATCCGGGATCTCAAACAGATCGATCGAACGATCCCAATAGCTTCGAATGAAAAAGGATGTATTCTGGGCATTAGAATTCACCGGACTTCGTCCAATTCCCCAATCATTCCGACAATGATTCCATTGCTCAGCAACAGCGTTCATCCTCTCTATCGCCTCCGGATGTGAGTTCGGAGGTAAATCCTGAACCCCCTGGGGAAGCCATTGGGTCTCTGGATTTTCACCGCTATTAATGTTTCGAAAGCCCGCATATTCCATCATAAATTCCAATAACGAACGGCTATACAGGCGCACATGGGTGGGATCTCGCCAGAACTCATAGAGATGAACGATCAGGCTCTCCGGATTCGGTGTAGCGACCAGGAAGATCCCATTAGGACGAAGCGCCTGATAGACCAGCTGGAAAAATCGTAAGACTTTGTCGGCGCCCATGTGCTCAATCACATTGCTGCAAAAAACGCCATCAAAGTCAGATTCATGACCAGCTAAGTATTCAAATAAATCCGCTTGGGCGACATTCAATCCTTTCGATCGACAGATCCGGATCATCTCCGCGTCAATGTCGATGCCGATTCCAGAAATCCCTCTCTCCCGCAACAGCTCCAGAAACTCTCCTTGACCGCAGCCCACATCCAGCACTCGGTGACAATTTGAAAAGAACGGGATGTAGAACCCAAGAACGCGCCGATTCCACTCTGGACTTGCCTCCCCGGCGCGGTAAACAAACTCATAAAATTGTCCTTCCACATCAAATTGGGAATTAAAACTGGACTCCATCTGTATTCCTCCTGTATCAGAGCAGCCCCGCTCATCCTTGAGCGTCCTGGATAGAGAACCAGCGAGCTTGTCCAAAAATCTGATTGTAGCAGAAGTTACACCTTCTCCCCCTCCCTTGCGTGAAGAAGGATTCGGTCCACCTTCGGGCTGCAATCGTTTCTCCAATACCGCAATCCTGGATCAGCCCACGCGCTTTGAGCTTGCGTTCATGACCGATTATGAGAACCCTTTTTATGCACAATGCTCTCAGAGGAACCCAGGGACTTTAGGTACTGCGAAGGCCGCCTCTCAGGACGATTTCCGCCTCCTCGCCCCTCCCTCTCGAGGCCGAACCGCCTTCCGCGTCCGCAACGGTTGCACCAGGGCCGCTCCCAACACCTCCTCCATTGTCTCGACGAAAATCAGCGTCATCCCCCGGATCTCCCGCCGGGGCAGATCGGCCAGGTCCCGCTGATTTTTCTTCGGCAGGATCACCCGCTGGATGCCCGCCCGATGGGCAGCCAGGATCTTCTCCTTCAGCCCCCCAATCGGCAACACCCGCCCCCGCAGGGTGATCTCCCCCGTCATCGCCGTGTCCCGCCGCACCGGGATCCCCGTGAAGGCCGACACCAGGGCGGTGGCGATGGTGATGCCCGCCGACGGCCCATCCTTCGGAATGGCCCCCTCCGGGACATGGATGTGCACGTCGGTCTTCTCGAAGCGCTTCGGCCGGATCCCGAAGTCCCGCGCCCGGGAGCGCAAATAGCTCATCGCCGCCTGGGCGGATTCCTGCATCACTTCCCCCAACTGCCCAGTCAGCAGCAATATCCCCTTTCCTTCCATCAAAGTCACCTCCACCGGCATCACCTCGCCCCCCGCCTCCGTCCAGGCCAGGGCCATGGCCACCCCCACCTGATCGGTCTCCTCCGCCCGGCCGTAATCATAACGCGGCGGGCCCAGGTAGCGCTCCAGAGCTGCCGGGACGATCACCCGCCGATACGGCTTCCCCTCCGCCGCCAGCCGCGCGGTCTTGCGACAGATGGCCGCGATCTCCCGCTCCAGGTTCCGCACCCCCGCTTCCGAGGTATACTCCCGGATGATCCGCCGCAGGGCGGCGTCGGTGAACTTCAACGGGATGTTCTGCAGCCCGTTCTCCTCGATCTGACGGGGGATCAGGAACCGCCGGGCGATCTGCACCTTCTCCCCCTCGGTGTAGCCCGGGAACTCGATCACCTCCAGCCGGTCCCGCAGCGCCGGCGGCACGGTGTCCAGGATGTTGGCCGTGGTGATGAAGAGGACCTTCGAGAGGTTATACGGGATCTCCAGATAGTGATCGGAGAACGCGTGGTTCTGCTCGGGGTCCAGCACCTCTAAGAGCGCCGCCGCCGGATCCCCCCGGAAGTCCACTCCGATCTTGTCGATCTCATCCAGCATGAAGACTGGGTTGATGGTCCCCGCCCGAGCCATGCCCTGGAGGATCCGCCCGGGCAGCGCCCCGATGTAGGTGCGCCGGTGCCCCCGGATCTCCGCTTCATCATGGATGCCGCCCAGAGAGATGCGAACGAACCGCCGGCCCAGGGCCTCGGCGATGGCCTTCCCCAGGGAGGTCTTCCCCGTGCCCGGAGGGCCCACAAAGCACAGGATCGGGCTGCGGCTGCGCTCCCCCGCCAGTTTGCGGACGGCCAGGAACTCCAGGATCCGTTCCTTGGCCTTCTTCAGCCCGTAGTGATAGCGCTCCAGCACCTCCGCCGCGTGGGCGATGTCCAGGTTGTCCTCTGTCTCCTCCGTCCACGGGAGCTCCAGGATCCAGTCGATGTAGGTGCGGATGATGCTGACCTCGGGAGAGAGGGGCGGCATCTGGGCGAGGCGATTGAGCTCCTTCTCGGCCCGGGCCCGCACCTCCTCCGGGAGGTTCTTGGCCTCCATGCGCTCCCGAAGTTCGTGGATCTCCTGCATGTAAACATCGACCTCGCCCAGCTCATGCTGGATGGCCTTCATCTGCTCCCGCAGGTAGAACTCCCGCTGGGTCCGGTCCACCTCCTGCTGGACCTGGGCCTGGATCTTGTTCTCCAGCTCCAGCACGTCCAGCAGCCGGGCGAGCAAAATCGAGAGGCGCAGGAGCCGGGCGGAGGGCTCGAAGATCTCGAGGAGCTCCTGTCGCTCGGCGGTCTTCAGGTTCAGGGTGCTGGCGATGAGGTCGGCCAGCCAGCCCGGCTCGTCGATGTTCATCGCGAACACATAGGCGTCCTCCGGGACGGCGCGGTCGAGCTGCACCACCCGCTCGAACTGGGAGAGGACCGCCCGCATCAGAGCTTCGGTCGCTGGCGGCCGGTCGGTCCGCTCCACGATCGGCCGGACCACCGCCCGAAGGTAGGGCTCCTGTTGAATGAACTCCAGCACCTGGACCCGCTGCTGCCCCTGGACCAGCACGCTGGTGGTGCCGTCCGGCATGCGCAGGATCCGGGCCACCGAAACCAGCGTCCCCACCGTATAGAGGTCCTCGGGGGTAGGATCCTCGATGTTCTCATCCCGTTGGGTGAGGGCCACCAGGGGCTCCTCCCGATGGACGGCGGCCTCGACCGCCCGCATGGATTTATCGCGGCCCACCAGGATGGGGGTCGCCATGCGGGGAAAGATCACCACATCCCGCAGGGGGAGGATCGCCGCCTCCAGCGTCTCCTCCCCTTCCATCGTTCGATCTAACGGCTCTTCAATGATCCGCTCCACGGTATCTCCTGAGGAAAATCTACAAAACGCCCTGAGGGCCATGCTTCCTTAGTGAAGGATTCTAACACGAAGAGGGAGGATCCAGCCAGGCCCGTCGAAGTGGAGCGCCCGCCTTCTCCTCGGCCGCAAAACGCTCCCCTCGCCCCATCCAATCCAAACCCCCCAGGCGCACCGCATCGATGCGTCCCCGGTTTCAGATTTCAGCGGGCGGCCCTCCGGGTGCCGCTCCGGCGCGTCAGAAGAGGCCCCGGTGGCGAAAGAGGGTCGCGAGGGGGGAGGATCATTCGCAAGGCTCGGGGTGGAGGGTGCGGTTTCGGATCTGGTGCTGGAGCCAGGTCGGCGCAATCCGGAAGAAGGCTGGACTTCCCCGCCAGACGAACCCTCCGTTCGACAGGCCCATGACCAGATGGGTTCCAGCAGGCAACATCCCCCGGCGGCTCTGCCGGAGCGCCCGGCGAACGGCTTCGTCGATGGCCGGGGTGACGGAGCCCAGCAGGGCTTCCGCGACAGGGGACCGCATGGCCGTATATCGGTCCCCCCAATCGACCCCGAACCCGATGGCATAGCGCCGCGCCGCCGCTGCGGCCTCAAAGAGGCCGGCGCTGCTTCCCCCCGCCAGCCCCAGGAGGATCTCCGCTCCCTCCTGATAGAGGCGAAGGGCCGCCTCGAACCCTGCCACCGGATCTGAAGTCGAGCCGACCTCTTCGACGAGGAGGTCCTCCGGGCGCACCCCGGCTGCGCGCGCTCCACAACGATAGCCTTCCAGGGCGGCCGAAGGCCCTGGGCCGATCAGCGCGCCGATCCGCCGGCCGATCCTCCCCTCCGCTTCGTCCTGCCCGGCGAGATGGCCCGCGATATACCCGGCCAACCATCCGGCTTCCCACTCATTGAAGGAGAGGATGAACACATTGGGAGGGATCACGGTTCGATCATTCAGGCCGAGGAGAACAAACTGCTTGCCGGGGAAGATGCGCGCCTGCTCCAGCCCCAGGCGGGCCGGGCCTTCCATCCCGACGATGAAAAGCCGATAGGCCGGCTCCCGCGCGGCTTCGCGGATCATCCGCTCCCAGGCGAGGGGATCTTCCCCCAACGCCAGGAGGGGAACCCTCACGCCCTCGCTGCGCTGGAAAGCCCCGACGCCCGCCGCCGCGAAATCGAAGGGGCCCCGATCGCCTTCCACCCCCTCGATGAGAAGGACCACAGAGGATAGCGGAGGCTGGCGCGCCGTCTCCCGACCGGCGCAACCGGAGAAGAGAAGAACCGTCAGGATCCCGATCCGAAACCCCGCCTTCATCCCTCGCTTTCCAGCTCCTCCCCCAGATCCGGGATCAGGCCCCGGGATCGGGCTTCCTCATAGCTCAGCAGTTCCCCTTCAGGCGAACTCACAGGGCCGATCTCCCATTCCTGAGAGAAGATTTCAGGCACGCTCTCCAGCGTTGAGGGCTCAGAAGCTACGGCGGAAGTTTCTGAAGGCTCTCCCCGCAAGGCCTGCAATCGGGTCCGGGCCTCCCGGAGCTCCAGCCAGGCCATGCCGGGCTTGATGGCGCGCGGGACGAGGGCAGCCAAGAACCCACCATCCTCCAGACGGACCACATACAGCACGCGCCCCTCCCCTTCCCAGGTCTGGGTAGCAAAGGCCGGCTCGCCCAGAGCGGCCGCCAGCGGCTCCTGGAGGGCGCCGATCTGGGCGATCCCCTGCGCCACCGCCCGGGCGGCGGAATCCGACAACAGCCCCTGGGTGGCCAGCAATTCCCCCCTCGTCCCCACCAGCACCACCAGCTCCGCGCCCAGCCGGCCATGCAATCCGCGCAGGATCTCCTCCGCCTGTGCGCGCTGGATCGGCGTTAGGGTAGAGGGCAGATCCGGCGTGGAAATCCCACCCGCGGTCTGAACTCCTGTCGCAGCGCGCGGAGCGAGGGCGCGGGATACCGCCTCCAGGACCTCCCCAGCGGTGAAGGGCTTGATGAGGAAATCGACGGCCCCTTCCCGGAAGGCCTGGGCCACCGTGGCGGCATCAGCGAAGCCGCTGAGGGCAACCACGGGAATCCCGGGCCAGGATTCCCGGAGGCGGCGGATCAGGCTCATCCCTCCCATTCCGCCCATCCGGAGGTCAGTGATCACCAGGTCGATCTCCACGTTCTCTAGGATCTGCAACGCCCGTTCGGCGCTGGGGGCCGTGCGCACCGTATAACCCGCCACCCCGAGGATGTCGCCCAGGGTCTGCAACACGTCGATGGAATCATCCACGATCAGCACACATGGGGACTTCGCCATTGGCCCTCACCCTATTGCCCTCTGAACGATCCCTGCTGAGGGTTCAGGACTTGCCTCTCCCCTCTATCCCCCACGCTGCTTC
>NZ_JANWXB010000041.1 GCF_025055495.1 Thermoflexus sp.
GACCGGACCACGGACACGGGTTATGTGGCCGTGGGACGCCGGGCAGTGGGGAATGGGCGTTTCACCTTCTGGGGCTACGATCTCGCCCGCAGCATCGCTCTCACCCGTCAGGGGAACCCGGCGTGGGTCGGGCAGGACCGGGAGGCAGATGGGATCCTCCGGACCACGGATCTCTTCAGCGGCTGGATCGATCTCGAGCGCGTTGCCATCCCTCAGGCGGACGAGCAGATGCGGCTGCTCTCCCGCCTGATCCGGGATGGACTGGGGAGGGCTGTTCCCATGCCCCAGCTCTGGTATTTCCCGAACGGCGCTCTCAGTATGCTGATCCTCACCGCCGATGCTCACGGCAACAGCCAGGGCCAGTATGACAGAGAGATCCAGAGCATAGAGTCTTTCGGGAACCGGACTACCCTTTTCCTCACCCTGAACTTCGAGAGCTGCCCCTCCGCCCCCACCCCGAACGCGGTGAACCAATGGTGGGCAGCCGGCCACACCGTCGGCGTTCACCCCTATGTGGGCTACGACGCGGAGACCGGGGCCAACTACGGTGATTACCGGACGGCGACCAGCGCCACGCTGGAACGATTCCTCCGCTGCTATGGCCCACCGGTCTCCCGGGCCATCCGGACACACCAGATCCGTGCAGGCCCTGGATGGGTAGGCGGGGCCCGGGTTCACGCAGACCTCGGATTCCTTCTCAATCTGGATTACTACATGCGAGGCGACGTCCTTCGCCGACCGGATAGGACGCAGGCTCATGGATATCTCACCGGCAGCGGCCTCCCGATGCGCTTCATTGATGAGAACGGCGTGATCCTCTCAGCTTTCCAGCAGTTGACCAATATTGTGGATGAGCAATACATGGCCCAGCCTTTCTATCCCAACTGGCAGCGTGATTTCGCCGAGATCCGCGCCATGCTGGACGCCGCCATTGGAGGCTATTACACCGCTTTCGTGGCGAACTTCCATGTGGATTATTACTCCTGGGGGGAAATTTACCCGTGGGCTGAGGCCATCATGGCGGCCGCCCAGGAGCGGGGGATTCCGACCTGGAACGCCGACCAGTGGCTGGATTATGTCCTGAATCGAGATGCGGCCCGGATTCAGGCAGTCCAATGGGATCCCCCTGGGGGGAATCTCTCCTTCTCCTTCCATGCCACACCCACCCTGGCCTTCTCGCACACTCTGGTTCTTCCTCAATCCTTCGGTGGACGAAGCCTCACAGCGGTATGGGTGAACGGGGCTCCGGCCTCTCCGATCTCTCGAACCCTTCGCGGGGTTCCGGTCATGTTCTTGAACATCAGGCCAGGAGCCCATTCAGTGCTCGCACGCTATCCGGGACCGGACACGCCCACTGCCTCCCCGACGAAGACGCCCTCGCCCACGCCGACCCTCTCCCCTACTCCGGGGGCTCGCATCCAGGCCGCGGCGCGAGTGGAGCCGGCGCTTCCGATCGCCGGCGCGCCGTTCACCTTCACGCTCGCTATCACGAACACCGGGCCATCGCCGATCCCCTCGCTGGTTGCGACCACAACCCTTCCCTCGCGAGTCAGCGGGCTCGCCTGCGGGCCGACCCCCTGTGAACCTCTGGGAACCCGTGTGCAATGGGAGCTCCGTGATCTCCTCACAGGCCAGATGCGGATCCTGACGGCTTCGTTTCAATCCGAGCCGGATCTGATAGGCGAACTGTCCTTTGAAACCCGCGTCGGATCCTCGCAGATCCTGCTGGAAGGAGACACGCGCCTTCAGATCACGGTCCCGCTGACCGCCGCTGTCGATCTGGTCTGGCAGGGAGCTCTGGAGCCCAATCCGGTAGTGGCCGGGCAGCCCTTCACCCTATCCCTGAGCCTGGAGAACCGGGGGCCCAGCACTGCTCAATCGATTCGGATCACGGTGACCAGCCCGATCTCCACTCCGGTGACCTCCTGCGCGCCATCCTGCCCGCCGTTCACACCCCCCGCTCTTTCTCCTAGGGAATCGATTCCTCTCACCTTACAGATGCAGGCGGACCCGGATTTCGTCGGATCCATGGAGATCCCGGTGGAAGCGACCTCTCTTACTCCGGAGATCGATCCGGTAACAAATTCCTATCGATTTACCCTCCAGGTCCTAACCCGATTCCGTTACCGTGTGTTCATGCCGGTGATCCAGCAAGGGAAGCGTCCGTAAAAATTGTCCAACAGGAATCCAGCATAGAACTTGCGTAGCTGACTCCTGCTGGAGAGATAGAAGAGGGAATGGAGGAGAACGTGGCTACTCAAACACCTATCGAAGTGATGAGTCCGGAGGAGCTGCGCCGCAATCTGGGCACGCGACGGATCCCGCCGCTGCCGAGGCCGAAATTCCCGGACGCCAGCGCGGTGGTTCAGCGGCTGCGGCCGCCCCGCTCGCCGGAGGCGGTGGACGTGTTGCTGGTGAACCCGCCTTCTCCCGATGGAGCGGTGTGGATCCGCAGCCAGCACCGGGTGGGCCGCCGCTCTCGGGAGAACATGATCTGGCCCCAGGTGAGCCTGGCCCAGATGGCGGCGATGCTCCACCCGGATTACAGCGTGGAGATCGTGGATGCCATCGCGTTGCGGATGGACTGGAAGGAGTTCGAAACCCTGTTGCGCCGGAAGCAGCCCAAATATTACATCACCCAGGTCACCGCGCCGACGCTCACGAACGACATGTATGGGGCCTTCCTGGCTCGCAGCCTCGGGGCTAAAACCATCGCCTTCGGCACCCATGTGACCCCAATGCCGATCCCCACGATGGAGGCCTACCCGGCCTTGGATTTCGTCCTGCGAGGGGAGCCCGAGCTCACCCTGCGGGAGCTGATCGACACGCTGGAAGGCCGCGTCCCGGAGGGCCGCATCCGTCGGCTCTTCGAGGACAGCGATCCCGAGTGGTTCCCACTGAACGAGGGGGAAGCCCGCGATTGGCCGCTGGAGGAGAAATTCGGCCGCATCAAGGGGCTGGTCTGGCGGCACAACGGCCAGGTCCGGGTGAACATCGATCGCCCCTTCATCCGCAATCTGGACGATATGCCGCTGCCCCTGCATCACCTCCTGCCGCTCTATCATTACCGGGCGCCGCTGATCCGGGGGCCTTACACCTTCATCGTGACCAGCCGGGGCTGCACGGCCGGGTGCACCTACTGCATCAAGCACGTGAGCTATCAGTATTCGATCCGCCTCCGCTCCCCCGAGAGCATTGTAGAGGAGGTCCGCCATCTGGTGGACTTGGGGATCCGGAACATTCACATGTATGCGGATCTCTTCACCATCAGCCGGGATCAGGTGGTGGGGATGTGCGATCTGCTCATCCAGGAAGGGCTCCGGATCCGGTGGACCTGCAACAGCCGGGTGGATTATGTGGATCGGGAGATGCTGCAGAAGATGGCCCAGGCCGGGTGCTGGCTGATCTCCTGGGGGATCGAGTCGGCAAACGAGCAGATCCTCAAGGGGGTGCGGAAAGGCTACCGGCTGGAGCAGGCTCCCCAGGCGCTGCGCTGGGCGAAGGAGGCAGGGATCAAGAACTGGGGCTACTTCATCATCGGCCTGCCGGGGGAGACCGAGGAGACCATCCGCCAGACCATCGAGTTCGCCAAGTCCCTCCCCCTGGATCTGGCCCTCTTCCACATCGCGGCGCCCTATCCAGGCACTCCCTTCTTCTTCCAGGTGGTGGAGAACAACTGGTTCCGGCCGGGCACGGCCTGGGAGGAAGTGGACATGGACCGCTCGACGGTCCTGGATTACCCCGGGCTGCCGGCGGAGCGATTGGAATACTGGCAGAAGCGGGCCTTCCGGGAATGGGCCCTGCGCCCAGGGCCGATCCTCACGTTCCTCAAGGGGGCGATGGATCCAGCGGTGCTGGGATCAGCCGCCGAGGTCGCGATCCGTCATGTGCGTTGGCTGCTGGGGAAGGAATAAGCTCCAGGAACTCCCAGCATGGTTGCCAGATCGGTTTCCTCGACCGCTCGCGCGCCCCGATTCCCATGGCTGGATGCCATGCGGGGTCTGGCCATCCTGATGATCGTGCTCTATCACATCACGATTCCGATCTATGGGATCCCTTGGTTCGCTCATCCCCGGAACGATTGGCCGGATCTGGAGGCCCGGTTGGCCCAGATCCGGCCACTCCCCCAGGAAAACCTCCTCTCCTTCCTTCTGGCGAACCTGTTCCGTTACATCGGGTGGCTGGGGTATCAGGGGACAGGAGTCTTTCTGGTCGTGAGCGGGTTCGGGTTGACCTGGGCGCTGGCCAGCCGCTCCCGAGAGGCGGAGATCGACCGGCGGGCCTTTTATCTGCGCCGCTTCCTGCGCCTCTTTCCGCTTTATTGGGTCGGACATTTCTTCTTCCTGGTTTTTCACAATGTGGTGGGGTGGCGGCCTTTTTCCCCCCTGGATCCCCGGTTCGTGCTGAGCCTGGTGGGCTTCCGGTTCCTGCCGGAGGTGTTTCACTTCATCTCCCCGGCGTGGTGGTTCATCGTCCTGATCATGCAGCTTTACGCCGTCTTTCCCTTCCTGTGGATGGCACTGCAACGGCTGGGGCTGCTCCGCTTCTGGGTCGGAGCGGCGCTGCTGACAGCCATCAGTCGAGGGATCGGTTTCTTCCTGTTGCCGGTGGATTGGGAGATGTGGTCCCGGGGGCTGTTCTTCCCCTCGCGCCTGGCGGAATTCGCCCTGGGGATGGGGCTGGCGTGGTGGGCAGCCGGGGAAACGCGCCGGATGGAGGGCCTGATTCGCTCCCCTCGCGCCTGGGCCGGGCTCTTGGCCCTATATGGGATCGGCCTCTCCCTCTCTTTCACCCTGCCCGGCGCCGTTGTAGCCCCCATGCTGGTCACCCCGGCAGCAACTGGTTTCCTGATGCTTCTGGCGCGGGGACTTCTGCCCCGGCTGCGCTGGCTCTACCGGGGGGTATCCGCCCTGGGCGCCTATTCGTATAGCGTGATGATATTCCACCAGCCGATCCTGTGGGCGTTCATCGCCTGGCTCTGGCCCTTCACAATGCCCCTGGCGCTCCGGCTGAGTCTCATCGGTGTGGTCGCCGTGCTGGTGTTCCTCGGATCTGCCGCCATCGAGCGGGGAACCTACTGGATGTTGCAACAGCGTCCCCTCAATCAGGTCTTCCCCCAGCCGGGACCCTATGCCCTTCCACCGGCTCGCACTGGACATTTTCCCTCTTGAGGAGACGATCGATGATCGGTAAAAGAACGCCTGTAATCCGCCGGATGCTTTACCGAGGTGGCCTCGCCATCGGATTGGCGGGGGCGCTGTTGATCCTGTGGCTTGGGGCTTCCCGCTGGTTCGCCTCCCTGACCCCTCCCGCCGCCCACGCTCAGGGAACGGGGACCATCACCCACACGACCGTGGCGGATTTCACGCCCGCATGCGCG
>NZ_JANWXB010000056.1 GCF_025055495.1 Thermoflexus sp.
CCTTTGGCGGCCTCACCCGCCCAAAATCGATTGGGAGTTGCGCGGTTGGCTCCTTCCGGGGGCTTTTTGGGGGGCTGGGGGGCGGGGCCTATCCTGCCCCAGCCATTGCACTCCCAACGGCGTAACTCCTATACCCCCTTGGGAGCTCGCCGAACCGGTTGGGATGGTTCCACCTCCCCCAAAACCCGGAGGAGTCGGACGGCGCACTTCCATTTTCTCTGGGGGCGTGGGCTGTCAAAGGTAGCCCGCGCCCTCCTTCCGGTTTCAAAGGGAAGCCAGCTGGGCTTCCAGGTTCTTCAGGCCCTGGTTCACCAGCATCTGGGCCGTGGGCTCCAGGAGCCGGGCGCCCATGCTCATCAGCAACCCGGTCACTGTGGCCTCGCCCTCATAGTGCATCACGGTTTCCCCATCGTCCGCGGTGAGGTCGATGGCGCCGCTGGCATCCACCGTGCCCTGAGGACCCTGAGCCTGGATCCGGATGCGGTAATGGTTCGGGGGATCGATCTCGGAGAGGGTGATACGGGCTTTATAACGACCGCTGATGGGCCCGATGCCCAGGCGCATCTCCGCCTCATACACATCGTTGCCGACGGGCTCCAGGCGTTCCACTCCTGGAAGGAGACGGGCGATCACCTGAGGATTCATCAGGGCCCCCCAGACGCGATCAATGACCGTCTTAAACCGATAGGACCCTTTCAGCCGCATCGAGGCGCTCACGGGAGAGGATATCCTCGGAAGGCATTTTTGATTATACCGAGGAACAATAATTCCTGTCAAGGCATGCAGGCCTTTCATGGCAGAAAGAACCTTTATGCCGATCAATTCGGGAAACATGGAACAAAATTGTGATATCTTACGCGATCCGGTTAACACGGCGTAAGGTTCAGCCCTTCCCTACGGCCCGCTGGGCTACCTGCTTTCCATATCCAGGCCTCGCTGGAGGCCCCGGAGGATCCCGGAGCGTTCGCCTTTTTTCCGAATGGGAGAGGCTGGTCTGGCGAGGGGATCCGGCGCGAATGGACGGAGCGCTTAGATTGTGTTATAGTGCCAGACCTGGATTTCGGGAAGAGCTCCTCGATAGGAGGTTCTGGGATGCAGATCGAGGTCCGGATCGGCGCGATTCAGGAGGTAGAAGCGGACGCGGTGGTGGTGAACCTGCTGGAGGGCGTCACGACCCCCGGGGGAGCCACTGCGGCGGTGGATCGGGCGCTGGAGGGGCGGATCTCCCGGGTGTTAGCCGCCGGGGATTTCCGGGGCCGCCTGGGCGAGACCTTGGTCCTTTACACCGATGGCCGGATCCCGGCGCCCCGGGTGATCCTGGTCGGCCTGGGCCCGGAAACTTCTTTCCATGCGGAGAAGGTCCGCCACGCGGCGGCCGCTGCGGCCCAGCGGGCCCGCGAGCTGAATGTGCGACGGCTGGCCACGGTGATCCACGGGGCCGGCCGCGGTGGCCTTTCTCCGGAGGAAGCCGCTCACGCCACCGTGGAAGGCACCCTGCTGGGGCTGTATACCTATCAGCGGAAGAGGGAGAACGCGGATCGGCCGAGGCCGGAGGTTCTTCTTCTGGTGGAATTCGATGCGGCGAAGGAGGCGGCCATCGCCGCCGGAGCCCGCCGCGCGGAGATCCTCGCGCGCTTCGTGAATCGGGTTCGGGACTGGGTGAATGAACCCGGATCGGACATGACGCCTCGCCGGCTGGCGGAGGAGGCCCGCGCGCTGGCCCACGAGGTCGGCGTCCGGGCGCAGATCCTGGAGGAGCGGGCGATCGTCGCCCTGGGGATGGGTGCCCTGGCGGCGGTCTCCCGGGGCAGCGAGGAGCCGCCCCGCTTCATCATCCTGGAATATGCCCCGGAGGGTCGGCTGGAGCGGCCAGTGGTTCTGGCGGGGAAGGGGATCACCTTCGACAGCGGTGGGCTGAACCTGAAGAGCGAAGAGGGGATGCTGACCATGAAAGGCGATATGGCCGGCGCAGCCGCCGTCCTGGGCGCTACCCTGGCCGCTGCCGCCCTCCAGCTCCCGATCCCGGTGGTGGCCCTGGCCCCGGCCTGCGAGAACATGCCCTCCGGGAAAGCGTTCAAGCCGGGGGACATCCTGCGCGCCCTCAACGGCAAGACCATCGAGATCGTGAGCACCGACGCGGAGGGCCGTCTGATCCTGGCCGACGCCCTCTCCTACGCGGCGCGCTACAACCCCCGCGCGGTCATCGATGTGGCCACCCTGACCGGAGCGGCCATCATCGCCCTGGGGCAGGATGTGGCCGCCGCCCTCTTCTCGGATAACGACGAACTGGCAGAGGCATTACTGCGGGCAGCCCAGGTGACCGGCGAGCGTCTGTGGCGGATGCCCCTGTGGGAGGATTACCTGGACCGCATCCGGAGCGATGTGGCCGATGTGAAGAACAGCGGCGGCCGCTACGGGGGGCTGGGAACTTCGGCGATGTTCCTGAAGCAGTTTGCCCCCGAGGGCGTTCCATGGGCCCATCTGGACATCGCGCCGATGGATATGGCGGAGAAGGCGCGGGGATATGTGCCGAAAGGAGGGACGGGATACGGCGTGCGCCTGCTGGTGCGTTACCTCGAGGATCTTAAACCGTGAAGGGGGTTGAGCGCAGCGAAGGCGCCTACCCTCCTAATCCTTTGTTTTCCCCTCCCCACATCCTCGGGACTGTGGGGAGGGGGGAAGGGGTCAGTTCCGGGCAGGACGAAGGGGGAGAGGGAACATCGAGCCCCCAAGGGCCGGATCGTGAGCGGCTCACCCAGTTTCCGAAGGACGCCGTGCTCCCCTTGACAGATCCCCTGTTCCGCTTTATCCTTCCTCGAAGTAAAGCGCTTTATCAAACTGTTTGAGGAAATCCATATATGGCAAAGATCTATCTGGCGCTGGCCTTCCATAATCATCAGCCCGTTGGGAACTTCGATTGGGTCTTTGAGGAAGCGTATCGTCGGGCTTATGAGCCGATGATCGCCGCCCTGGAGCGGCATCCGGGGGTTCGGGTTGCTCTCCACTACACGGGGCCGCTGCGGGACTGGCTCCTGGAGCACCGCCCGGACTTTTTCCCCCGGATCCGCCGTCTGGTGGAGCGGGGCCAGGTGGAGATCATGGCCGGGGCCTATTACGAGCCGATCTTGGCGATCATCCCGGATGAGGACAAAGAGGGTCAGATCCGCAAGCACATCGAGGCGGTGCAGGCGGATTTCGGGACGACGCCGGCCGGCTTCTGGCTGGCGGAACGGGTGTGGGAGCCGCATCTGCCCCGCTCGCTGGCCCGCGCGGGCCTTCAATACACCATCGTGGATGATACCCACTTCAAGTGGGTCGGGCTGACGGATGAGGACCTCTTCGGCTATTATGTGACGGAGGAGCTGGGATATCCCCTGAAGATCTTCGGCACCTCCAAGCATCTGCGATACACCATCCCCTGGGCCTCCGTGCCCGAGGTGATCGACTGGCTGCGGGAGCAGGCGGAGCGGCCGCTCCCTCCGGGCGCCCCGCCCCGCGTGGCGGTGATGGGGGACGATGGGGAGAAGTTCGGCCTGTGGCCGGGGACGGATCTCCATTGCTGGGATCGGGGGTGGATCGAGGCCTTCTTCACGGCCATCGAGGAAAACGCCGACTGGTTGATCTCCATTCCACCGGGCGAATACGCGGCCCGCTTCCCCCCGCTCGGCCAGGTGTATCTTCCCACCGCTTCCTACGATGAGATGACCGAGTGGGCTCTGCCTCCAGATGTCTCGATGGAGCTCACCGAACTCAAACATCAGCTACAAGCGGAAGGCCGATGGGATCTCCTCCGGTTCATCCGAGGAGGGTTCTGGCGGGTCTTTCTGGCCAAATACCCGGAGGTCAACCAGATGCACAAAAAGATGCTCTGGGTCAGCCGGAAGGTCCATGCCCTCCCGGATCCGGCGCGGCGGGCGGAGGCCCTTGATCATGTGTGGGCGGGCCAGTGCAATTGCCCTTACTGGCACGGGGTGTTCGGCGGCATCTATCTGTTCCATATCCGCGAGGCGAACTATCAGCATCTCATCACCGCCGAAGCCATTGCGGATGAAGCGCGCTATGGGGCGGGGCCCTGGGCCTATGTGGAGCGCCTGGACTTCGATGCGGACACCCAGGAAGAGATCGTGATCGGGACGCCGCATCAGTGGCTCCTGATCGGCCCCCATCGGGGCGGTCAGATCCTCGAATGGGACCGCCGCGACGCAGCCCTGAACCTGTTGAACGGGATGACCCGGCACCGGGAAGGTTATCACCGGGTGCTCCAGGAGGCGGCAGCCCGCGGGGAGATTGTGCTGGCCGGCCAGGAGGGCCGTGTGGAGAGCATCCATACCCATCGGGTGCGGGTGAAGGAGATCGGCCTGGAGGAGCGGTTGATCGTGGACTGGTATCGGCGGACCGGGCTGATCGATCATCTCATGGCTCCCGGCACTTCGCTGGATGAATTCTACCGGGCCCAGTATGCCGAATGGGGGGATTTCGTCAATCAGCCCTACACGCTGGCCACCTTGCAGGCGGAGCCTCACCCTTGCTTAGTCCTCCGTCGGGATGGCCAGGTGTGGGATCCGGAGGGTCCCAAGCCCCTACGCCTGGAGAAGACCCTGGAGGCCCTTTCGGATCGGCCGATCCTCCGGGTCTCTTATCGCCTGACGCCGATGGGGCTCTCTCCCATCCGGGCCCGATTCGGCGTCGAGGTGAACTGGGGGATGTCCGGAAGCGACAGCGAGAGGGCCTATACGGTGTGGCCGGGTGGGGAACTGCGCTCCTTTGCAACGCTGGAGGAGCTCCCTGAATCCGACGAGCTGGCCATTGTTCATGAATGGTGGGGGCGGGTGGTGATCCGCCTGAGCCGGCCAGCGGCCTGGTGGCAATTCCCGGTAGAGGCGATCTCGAACTCAGAGGCCGGGTTCGAGCGGGTCTATGAGGGAACCAGCCTGACAGCCCACTGGCTCCTTCACCTGGATCCGGGGGAGACCTGGGAGGTGAGGATGGAGTTCGAGCTGGCGTAGTTTCTCTTCTACCCCCTCCCCACGGCCCAGAGGCCGTAGGGAGGGGGGAGAAAGAGAAAGGGGCCATTGCCCCTCCGAACGGGCTTCCGCTCTCCAAACCCCGAATTCATAACGGGTCAAAGCACTACCTCTTGCCCCGACACACAACAGGCGGATCGACCCCGTGCACCCGGTCGGATAGCCGGGCAAACTGGAGCGCTACGTCGATCGCCAGCGGCGCCGGCAGCGCCAGGGTCAGGGTGCTCACGGCGGTGGGCACCGTCTGGGTGAGGAAGATGGTGCCGCTCCAGGTATCCCACCAGGTCACGCAGTAAGTGCCCGAAATCAGCCCGCCCACCGAAATCGTGCCCGAAATCGGCGGGATCGGCACGTTGTTCACCGCGTTCCACCAGGGGTGGTGGCGGTTGTGCACCCACAGGTGGCCGCGCTCAGCGCTCCGGTCTACCCGCCCCAGGACGCGCAGGTCGGGATGGGAGGCGACGGCCCGAGTATCTTCATAGCGTCCGTTGTTCAGCGGGACCCCGTCCATAAAGTTGCGGAAGGCCCTGAAGTGGTAATACAGGTTGTGGCGGCGGATGTTGACTGGGTCCCAGTAAAGTTCATATAGTCCCCCTGGGTTGATTGGCCCCCAGACGAAGTGGTGCAGCCACATGCCCTGCACGTCCAGCGTCTGGCTGCACACATGGTCTCCCTGGTAATCCCCATCGTCGCCGATGGCTACCTCGCCGCGGGTGACCGGCTTGTGCGGGCCGGTGACGGCCCGCCCGCCGATCTGCTGGCTCAGGGCAGCGGTGAGATGCGCCGTGTCCGAGAGGATGGAGGTGGGGTCAAACTCGCCGTTGAGATCCGCTTGACGGCCGTCCGGCGCGATCAGCTCCACGTTGTCGATCCACGCTGTGCCCCCTGTGCCGAAGCGGTTCCGGAAGGCGATGATCAGGGTGTGCCAGTGGTCGTCGTTCAGGATGAGCCGCGCCGAGGTCGGTGCCGGGCTGCCGTCGGCGGTGGTGCGGCTGTCATAGGCAAATCGGTTCTTGCGCAACCCTTCCGGCCCGACCGGCTGGCCGCCGGAGAATTCCCGCAGCGAGACCTCATCGATGAAGGCGTCGCCGCCTGTCTGGCCGAAGACCACCGGCGCATATCAGTCAGTAGCCGTGTCACGCTGAAGGCCCGCCATGCGGTTCCTAACCCCTGTCCTCCTCTTGAAGCAATTCCACCCTGCGCGATCCATAGCCCCCAAGTTAAGCCAGGTTACTTAATTTAAAAACTTCCTTGAAAATTTCTCGATTAACTCCTTTCTATTGACAGCGCACCCCAAAGGTGGTTAGAGTGATCCATGTCACATTCAACCTAGGAGGATGTCATGCGTCTTTCCCTTCACCGATTGTTCCTCATCGGGGCATTGGTGGGACTCGGCGCGGCCTGCGCGCCGCCGCAGACCCAGCCCACACGCGTAGTGATCGCGGTGCAGCCCACCCTCACCGCCGCGGAGGTTCAGGAGAAGGCCCGGCCGCTGGAGCAATATCTGGAGCAGCGTCTGGGGCCGGGCGTGGAGGTGGAGATCTATGTCCCGCTCAGCCAGGCCGGGGTCGTCGAGGCGCTGCGCTTCGGTCAGGCGCATGTGGCCTTCATGGGGCCCTTCGCGGGGCTCCTGGCGGTGGAGCGGGCGAAGGCCCAGGTGGTCCTGGCAGAGGTGCGGGAGGTCATCCACGACTCCCAGAAGACGGAGGCCACCTATTACTACTCCTACTGGGTCGTTCCGAAGGACAGCCCGTATCGATCCTTAGAGGAGTTGCGGGGTAAGCGCGCCTGCTTCCCCAGCACGATTTCCACATCCGGTTACATCGCGCCGATGGCCCGGCTCATCGAGCTGGGCTTGCTGTCGGAGCCCCCGGAAGGACGGGAGGTCGATCCCAAGACGTTCTTCGGCCAGGTGCTGTTCGCCGGGGGCTACGGTCAGTGCTGGGAGGCGCTGAAGGCCGGGCAGGTGGATGTCACCATCATCGCTGGGGATGTCCCGGAGAAGCTGTATCAGGAGGTTCTGGCGAACACACGAGTCCTGGAGCAGCAGGGGCCGCTGCCCTCGCACGTGGTAGTGGTGAGCCCGGCCCTTCAGGAGCCGCTGCGTTCGAAGGTGATCGATGCCCTCATGGGGCTGAGCGCGCCGGAATACCGGAGCCTGATGCGCCAGTTCATCTCGGGGATCTTTGTGGGGTTCCAGCGGACGGATGCCCAGACTCACCTGGGGGCGCTCCGCGAGTATGTGAAGCGCACCCACATCGCTTTCGCGGAGCGGATTAACCCGTAGAATGCCCAGGATGGGGACAGGGGCTTATCCCCTGTCCCCATCCTATTGTCTTATTGATGGAACTTTTCGCCGAGGGATTTCCGATGACGCAACCGCTGACCGTTCTGCAATCGGAAGAGACGCTGACCGTCCCCACACCGGCGGTGGCAGTCGAGGACCTTTGGTTCGCTTACCGGGAGGGGAGCTGGATCCTGCGTGGCGTGGATCTCCAGATCCCCATGGGGGGATTCTGGGCGATCATGGGGCCCTCCGGCGCGGGCAAGACCACCCTGATGCGGATCCTGGCCGGGTTGCTTCCGTTCCCCCGAGGTCGGGTTCTCCTCCTGGGGCATCCGGTGCGGGGAGAGCTGGAGCCAGCCCTGCGTCGGAGCGTCGGCTACATCCCGCAACAGCTGGGGCTGGTGCGGGGTCTGACGGCGCTGGAGAACGTGCTCCTGGGATCCCTGGCTCGTCATCGCGGATGGCAAACGGCCCTGGGGTTTTTCCCCCGCGCGGAGATCGAACGGGCCATGGCGTTGCTCGAGGTGCTGGATCTGGCGGATCGGGCCGACGAGAAGGTGTTCCGCCTCAGCGGGGGAGAGCGTCAGCGGGTCGCCATCGCTCGCACGCTGATGCAGGATCCTCAGCTGATCCTGGCAGATGAGTTCGTCTCCGATCTGGATCTTCCGCGAGCGGCTCATGTGCTGGCCTTTGTCTATCGCCTGGCCCGGGAGAGGGGCCTGACGGTGATCCTGAATCTCCATGAGCTCCAGCTGGTTCAGGAGTTCGCCGAGCATGTGGTGATCCTGAAGGACGGCCGGGTGGTTTTCGAAAGCCCGGCCCTCGATCTGACGTGGCCGTTATTCCGGGAGATTATGGGAGATTATGAAAGGGAAGCGCTGAAATGAGCGCGAAGCGCGTAGCTGTTCGTGGAACCTGGCAAACCCTGGAAAGGCGCCGGTGGCGGGAACTGGGGTTCAGCCTGGGGCTCATGGCCCTGCTGGCCTGGCTGTTGAACGGGATGGGGTTTTTCGAGGCCGGGCGTTTGATTCAGGGGGCTTTCAATCTGGCCCGCTTCGCTCATGAGATGTTCCCGCCGGATGTCCGGATTCTGCCCACGATCACGGGCGCCCTCCTGGAAACGATCCAGATGGCGTTTGCAGGGACCATACTGGGGTTCCTTCTCTCCTTTCCCTTGGGCGTGCTGGGGTCCCGCACTCTGTTCCCAGCAGGAGTGGTGGCCGTGGTTCGCTTCCTGGTCGCGGCCATCCGGACTGTGCCCTCGCTGCTGTGGGCGGTGTTGATGGTGATTGTGGTGGGCCTGGGCCCTCTGGCAGGGACCCTGGCGCTGGCGTTTTACACGGTGGGTTATCTGGCCAAGCTATATGCGGAGCTCTTTGAGGCGATCGATCCCGAGATCCTGGAGGCCATGCGAGGGGTAGGCGCGAAGCGCCGCCATCTGATCCGCTTTGTCCTCTGGCCGGAGAGTGCCAACGCGATCCTCAGCCAGCTGCTCTTTATGCTGGAATACAACGTGCGGGCCTCCACCGTCCTGGGCCTGGTGGGCGCGGGGGGGATTGGGTTTTACATGCAGGCTTACCTGGGCACGATGGCCTATTCCCGTCTAACCACCGTGCTCTTGGCGGTGCTTCTCCTGGTGATCGGTATGGATGCCCTGAGCGCCTGGGTTCGACGGCGTTACCTGCTCCACCCTTAAGTTTGCTCGCCTCTTCCCGGGATAGTGATGTTCACATCGCTTCGTGAAGGGGAATGGCTCCCCTTCCCTTTTCTTCCTCTCCCCACGTGGCACAGGCCGCACGGAGAGGAAAGGGCTCTGTTCTGGGAGCTCAAAGCGAGCTTATCTCGTGTCCTGTAGCAGGCCGATGAGCCGATCTCCTGGTGGCTAAAAGAGGGCCTGATCCTCCCTCCTCTCTCCCCACTCTCCCTTCCCATGCCAAGAAACGAACGGCTGATTGAGGTGGGTGGGCGGCGAAGCCACCCACCTCAATCAAACCCCCGCGGTGGGATCCGGCCCGCGACCGGTCTTCCGAAGATGAGCCAGGATCTTTTTCTGTTTTCTTTGTCTATAGCTGGACTTTGGACTACTGCTTTGTCCATTTTTCATTTGGGAGTTTTCGGGGGGCAGTGCGAGGGGCCTCTGGCCCCCCGCACCGCCCCTGAAAGATTTTTTTCCCCCCTCCCCACGGCCCTCTGGGCCTTGGGGAGGGGCCATGGCCTTCCGAACGGGCTTCGGTTCCTCAAATCCCCAGGTTATAGCTGGACAAAGCACAACCTGGCGATTGCTCTTTCAGGGGAGGCTTGAGGGCGAACGGGGCTGTCGAAGGCGGCCTTGCCCGCCCCCAAAGCCCCGGATGAGGGGATCGGCGAATCGGTCTAAATTTTCTGCAGAAGTTACGCCGTTTGCTTCCTCGAGGCTTTGGGGATGGAGCCATTCCGCCTCATCCGACTGGTTCCTAACAATCAGCAACTCCTGTTTTTGGATAAACTCTAAGATCAAGGGCGTTAAAGGATCCGAATAGCGTAGTGTTTCCCTGGAACAGATCGTGCCTTATTTGGGGTGGCGAGGCCATCTTCGACAGCCTCGCCCGCCTAAAAAGGTCGGAGCATCGTCCGCTGGACCCTTCCCCCCCGACGCCCTTCGGGCTTTGGGGAGCCAGCGGGGAGGGGCCATTCCCGCCGCATCTCCTCTTTGTCAGCGGTGAAACACTACCCAAGAAAAGAGAGGAGATCCAGTGTTTGTTCGGAGATAATGAGATGCTCGCAACTTGATTTGACTCGCTTTGGAATTTGTGATATAGTTTATCCGCCGGGCTTTAAACAAATTGTGTGCTCTGTTGACATCTTAGCATTCTTCATTCCGGCCCAGGGCATGCCCTTCTGGGCTGTAAAGTGGCAAGGGAGCGGCGAAGCAGCCTGCCGCATGCCTTGACTGAGCAAGAGGATATTTCCGGACAAATCGAAGGCTTTCGGTGCTCGGCCTCCCCGAGAAAAGATCATAAAACGCTCGGGTCGCTTGTTAGATGATCTTTCAATATCTGAAACAGGAGGTTGCTCAATGAAGGAGATTCTGGAAAGTCGGATCAGCTTGCTTCGATCTCAGCTGGCCGATGTAGAGCAACGGCGGGAGTATATCCAGGCCCAGTTGCGGTTGCTGGAGGACATCGCGGAGCTCATTGAGAAGTATCCCGCTCTGGGTGAGGGGCTCATCGGTCTGTTCCGACAGACCACGATGCCCCGGCGTCGCCGCACCCGGGAGCTGGTGAATAACATCGTGGAAGTGCTGAAAGCCTCGCCCCAGGGTATGGAGCTCGAGGAGATCCGCCGGGCGCTGATGGATCGGGGGCTCCAGGTTCCGGGGAAGGATCCGCAGATGCAGCGGGCCCGATTAACGCTGATCTTCCGTAAGAACCAGGATCTGTTCCAGCGGGTTCGACGGGGGGTTTATCGGTTGAAGGTATAAGGTAAAGGGATAATGTGGATCGCCTGCCTGTTCTTGGAGGATGACACGGAGCCGGGCGCCGAAGGCGCCCGGCTCTACCCAAAGCCCCCTGAGGAGGCGAATGGCGGAACTTCTTAGACGGATAGAGGGGCTGTGGTGATGACCCTGTTCCCTCAGATCCCTCACCCTGAGGCCCAAAGGGCCTCACCCCCCACAAAACCCACAAACAGGAAGTGCAGTCCGCCCTAAGTAAGCACCCCTCAACGGGTGAAAGCCCGCATTTCCTCTCGTAACGCTCCTCGCAACAACTGCCGTTCGGTCCCCTCCAGAGGAAGCTCCGAAAGATCCGAGGCCTGAAGCAAACGTTCGCCGGTGGTCAGAAGAAAGGTGAATCGATGCCAGCGTCGGCTGGCCACAGGATGGGAGAGCGGCTGCAGAGGCCCCAGTTGCAACAGATAATACAGCTCCTCCGCTCGGGGATGATTGAATTCCTCTGGGAACAGATCGCGGCGTCGGACCAGCTCATGGCCTCTTAAAGGCGCGTAGTAACGGATGGACCAGCGCTCGGGCCCGAAGGCGGCTGTATAGTAGAAGGCAACGAAGTCCACTAGGGGGGCCAGCGATGGGGCATGACGAAACGGGATGCGATACGCCCGGGTCTCCTGGATCCATCGCCAGTCTTGCGGACTGCGCACCACAGCAATCAGCACGATGGCTTCTGGAAAAAGCTCCATGGATAAGCCTCTGGAGAGCGCGAATGCCTGTTTCTCCCTTCGAGGGCTTTTGGGGGCTAGGCCGGCCACCTTCGACGGCCCGCCCAGCCCCCAAACCGCTTCATC
>NZ_JANWXB010000107.1 GCF_025055495.1 Thermoflexus sp.
CAGCACCTCCCCCACAATCCGGGCCGACTTCTTGTAAGGCGCGTTCGAACGCAGGCCCATCTCGTGCATCACATACAGGATGCGCCGCTGCACCGGCTTCAGCCCATCCCGCACATCCGGCAGCGCCCGCGCCACAATCACGCTCATGGCGTAGTCGAGGTAAGCGGTTTTCAGTTGCTCTTCAATCCCCACCGGGATCACCTGTTCCGCTGACATAGCCTCCATCCCCTTCGATCTTGAGACAAGGAATGAACGACAAACCAATCACCTGGGCCAGCCCGTGTCCGGGGGCGACAACGCGATCCCCCCAGGCAGCGACGGTTGCTGGCCGAAGAGGTTTTCGCCTCGAACAGGGAGATTCTATCCGGAGGCGGGGAAAAGCGCGAAATCCAGAGCAGGCAGGGGGCCAGCTTCAGGGTCCCCGGCCTGGGAAAGGGACGTTCGCCTCCGCGCTGAGGTCCGGGGGCCTGGCCACCCTCTCAGCCGGAGCCGCGCGATCGATCACAACGCAAGCTGCAGAGCACCACCCAGCCAGAGGGAAAGGGAAGGGAATAGAAAGGTGCTCCCAGCGATAGCGAAAGGAGAACAGGCGGGGCGACCGGCGGCCGCTCCAAATGAAGGTCCGGCGGAGCGAGAGGAGAGGTGGAGCGGCGCCTGTCCGAATGAACGACCGGGGGAGGAGATCGCTTTTGAGTTGCCAGAATCCATGCAGGTATTTATAATAATCGCTTGTGTATCCGGAGGCAGGTTCCATGAGCCTGAGCCTCTGAATGGGTTAGGCTCTGGGGTGGGGATGGAAGCGGCGAGAACAGAACAGGCTTGTGGGGAAAAGCCCCTCGGCCCTGGTCCTCGCCTGGCCATCCTCCATGCGTCGAAGATCCCCTTGACCCTGATGGAGGAGCACAGGATGAGCGATTTGATCCTTCAGCAACTGGAACGGGAATGGATCGCCGGCCGTTCGGTTCCGGAGCTCCGCCCGGGGGATGTGGTGCGGGTGTATGTTCGGATTCGAGAAGGGGATAAGGAGCGAGTGCAAGTCTTCCAGGGGACGGTGATCCGCATCCGGGGCAGCGGCACGGGGCGCACCTTTACGGTGCGGCGGATCGCGGCCCACGGGATCGGGGTGGAGCGCACGTTTCCCCTTTACTCCCCCCGGCTCGATCGCATCGAGGTGGTGCGTCACTCCCGGGTTCGCCGGGCCCGGCTGTATTACCTGCGCGAGCGCTTCGGCAAGGCAGCCCGGCTGAAAGAGCGCTTGATCGCCGCTCCGGAGACCGCGGAGCTTCCGCCGGGACCAGAGATGGAAGCCCCCGAGGCCGAATCCTGAGGCCGCAGGCTTGGGAGAGATGGGAGGGCGTGATCAACGGCTCCTCAGACGACGGCGCAGGCGACGGCGCAGATCTCCCGGCCAGGGCTCAGCCGGTCGCTGAGGGCGGCTCTGAACCATGCGTCGGATCGCTGTGCGGATCTCCTCCGGATCGTAGCTTTCGAGGGAGGCGGCCAGGCGTTGCAGAAGTTGCTGTTCCTCGGGCGAGAGGGAGCGGCCGATCTCCTGATCCAGCTGGGTCAGCGCCAGCAACAGCGCCCGCTCGTCTTCCGAGAGGTCCGTCAGCCGTTCCAGAAGACGCTGGATCCCCTCCGGGGGGATCGCGGATTCCGATGTGCTCACCGATCCTCCTACATCAAGGGAAATTATCTCTATTTTAATCCGGCTGGGCCGGCACAGGGGCCTGGGACAGGAACGGGGGCCTGCCCACACGGGCGGGCACGGGGGCCCGCCCCTACAGGATGCGCAATGCGCCGGATCGGTTTTGTAGGCCCCCCGTGGTTGCCCCATATGGGCAATCCCTCGTGGTCGCCCCCCGATAGGGCGGGCACGGGGGCCTACGGGCAGGTGCAGGGGCCTGCCCCTACCGCGGTTCTCGGATTGGGCGAAGGGCAGATTCCACAATGTAAACCGGCATCCCCCCGATCATGCAGGATGTCCCCACTCGTTGTCGACACAAGGCCCCGGGAAGCTCCACGCGATAGTGGGACGCAACGCTCTCCACTCGGACCGCGTTTCCCATGCTATCGATGGCTCTTCGCAGCGTCCCACGTCGCTCTAAGATGATCGATTCGGATCGAGGAGTGCGGGACCAGGCGATCCAGACTCTTCCATCCGGCTTTTGAACCTCCACCACGGTCACGCGATCCCGGCGGACCAGGCGCGCCCCGGTGAACCCGGCCAGGACCTGAACGGCCGTTCGGTAGGCATGAAAGGCAGGGCGCAGCGAGCCGTCCTCTCGCACCAGGCCGAAGGGCTCGGGGTTGGCGAAGCGGTCGCCCGCATTGTCGATCAGCTTGTAGACCGCCAGCCGCTCCGCCCCCGCAGCGAGGGCCAGGGCCGTGGCCTGGCCGATGAAGGCGGCCTGCTCCTCCAGAGCGACGCGGAACATCGCGTGCGGCACGGGCCATGTGGGGTCTTCGGAGGGGGCAGCATTGGTCTCAGTGAGCCAGATCGGTTTGTCGAAGCCGTGCGCCTGCATCCGCTCGCGGTGCCAGCGGATCAGGTCGTAGAGGCTGTCGGGGTTGAAGTAAAGATTGACGCAGAGGCCGTCGAAATACCGGTCGTATCGGAGCGCCTCCGGGTCGCGGTCCAGGGTCTCTAAGAAGCGCTCGAAGTAAGGCCGGCGTCCATAGACCGCATCCCACCAGTAGGTGAACGCCCCCAGGAGAACCCGGTTTTCCCGGTTGAGCCCCTTCAGCGTGCGGTAAGCGACCCGGAGCAGACGGACGAGGTCGGCCTCCGTCCCGCCCCAGGTGTAACCCGGATAGGCGGGATCCCAGATATCCGGCTCGTTCCAGATGATCCAGGTGCGGATGTAAGGGTAGGTGGTGGCCATGCGCCGCAGGAAGGCGGCCCACAGGTTCTCCGGCCGGCTCTCCTCCTCGTAAAGGCCTCTCGGAACCCCAGGGACCTGAGGATCGGCGCGGGCCCATACCGGCGTCCCCAGCACCAGGGCGGCGATCTCCCGCCCGGCCTGGCGCTCGGCTTCCAGGCGCTCCGCCGGCCACGGCGGGTTCCAGTCCTCGGGGCCGTTGGGCTGGATCTCATTCCAGGCGAACCGAACGCGGGTCCAGGCGATGCCCAGCTCGGCCGCCCGTTCCGGGGCCTCCGGTGATTCCACCACCCCAAAGCGGGGATCCGGCGGCGCGGTGGCCAGCAGGAGCAGGCTGAGAGCGAGGGGCAACGTCCGACGCCGTTGGCTACAGCACATCGGTGACCTCGTAGAGGCGACGATATTCCCCTAAGGCGAACCGATCAGTCATCCCGGCGATGTAATCACATATTACCCGATGGAGATTTCCTTCCTCCCGGATGCGATCCTGGACCCAGTAGGGGAGCTGCTCCGGCTCCTGCAGATAAGCCTGAAAGAGGGCTTCGACGATGCGCTCCGCCTTGATCTGCATCCGCACCACGTATGGATGGCGGTAGAGACGCCGGTAGAGGAACACCTTCAGCTCCCGGACCTTCCCGGCCATGGCCCCCGAGAACCCGATCAGCGGAACCGGATGGTCCCGGATCTCATCCGGGGAATGCGGCTGGAGCGCCTGCAGGCGCTGGTCGGTGGCGAGGATTACATCCGTCACCAGCATCCCGATGAGCCGACGCACCAGGCGGTAACGGATGAGGTCGTTGAATCCTTTGCCGTCCCAGCCGATGGATCGCCGGAGCTCCTCCCAGAGGGCCAGGCCTTCCAGGTCCTCCGGGCGGATCAACCCGGCCCGCAGGCCGTCGTCGAGATCGTGGGCCGTGTAGGCCAGCTCATCGGCCAGGTTGGCGATCTGGCCCTCCAGCGTCGGGCGGCGGTGGGGCTCGAAAGCCTGAAGCATCGGGTGATCGTATTCCGTCTCGTGCTTGACCAGGCCCTCCAGGACCTCATACGTGAGGTTGAGGCCGCGGAACTCGGGATAGCGGCGCTCGAGATGCGTCACGATCCGGAACGATTGGGCGTTGTGTTCGAACCCACCGTGCTCCTGCATAAGGCGGTTGAGAACCTGCTCCCCAGCATGACCGAAGGGCGGGTGTCCCAGGTCGTGGGCCAGGCAGATGGCTTCCACCAGATCCTCGTTGGCTCCCAGGGCACGGGCGATGGTCCGCCCGATTTGGGCTACCTCCAGGGTATGGGTGAGGCGGGTCCGGTAGTAATCTCCTTCCGTGACGATGAACACCTGGGTTTTGTGCTTCAGGCGGCGGAAGGCGGTGGTGTGCAGGATGCGATCCCGATCCCGCTGGAAGGCGGTGCGGTAAGCGTGCTCCGGTTCGGGGTGCTGGCGGCCCCGGCTGAGGCGGCTACGCTGGGCGTAGGGGGCAAGGACCTGATCCTCGAGGACCTCGAGATCTTCGCGGGTGCGCATTCCCGACTCCCCGCAGGACTGGAACTGGAATAGGAATTCCGTGGCGGGTTGATGTGTCGTTCGTAGGGGCCCGCGGACACCCGCAAGGTGCCCCTACGGGGTGGGCCTGATGGCTTGCCCTCGCCAACCGACTGTCGGGGCGCCCCGGGGGGCGCCCCGACAAAAGACACGATTTATATTCCGCGGCGGGGGCGGATTGCCACCAGGGCACGGCCGAGGAAGGCCTCGGGG
>NZ_JANWXB010000110.1 GCF_025055495.1 Thermoflexus sp.
CAGCACCTCCCCCACAATCCGGGCCGACTTCTTGTAAGGCGCGTTCGAACGCAGGCCCATCTCGTGCATCACATACAGGATGCGCCGCTGCACCGGCTTCAGCCCATCCCGCACATCCGGCAGCGCCCGCGCCACAATCACACTCATGGCATAAGAAAGATAGGCCTGCTGCACTTCCTCCTGGATCTCCACCTGTTGAACTCGCTCGACAGCCATCTTGCCTCCTGAGAGCATGGATCGAATCAAGAATGAGTTTACCCGGTTCTGTTGTAAATTGGAGTTTGGCAAGCAGGCATCCACCAAGCCCCATGAGCCTTCTACCGCTTAGAAGGCCAGCCCCTTCCCCTTTCCCTCCTCCCCACCACCCTAAGGACCGTGGAATGGGGGTAAATTGAATATCATAGGGGCGGGCGAGGCCGCCTTCGGGGGCCCGCACAAAAATCATGGTAATGATAGGAGTTACGCAGACGACCCCAAGGGCCATAGGGAGGGGGTAAAAGACTTCTTTGGGGGCGGGGCTCCCAAAGGAAGCCAACTGCGCAATTATTGTATTCCCCAAGAAGCCAGGGGATCACCTTTTCGGGATCGAAACCCAACGGGGAAAACGATCGCGTCTTCCCAACCGAACGGGCCCGTTGCAGCCCCAGGGGGATCCCTCGAGAGGCCCCCGCTCCCCACGCCCCTTGTCCACTGGCGAGGGGGCGCTTCGAGGGCAACCCCTCGATGGGCCTCCCGGGGATCGCGGACGCTCCGACCGCGCCGCGATGCCGCCGGGATCGCCTCCTGGAGAGGGCGGCCTGTCGGTTCCCGCCGATCGCCCATCCCCAAGGCCCCGTAGGGGCGAAAGATGTTTCGCCCCTACGGGGCCATCGGGCAAGCCCTCCTTCACGAACTTCGACCCCTTTCATCATCGATCATCACTGAAATTGCCCACTACCGGGGATGCGGAAGGATAAGGCCCTTCTTCCTCTTCAGCCGGACGAACTCTGAGGTTCAGGCGATGCCAAACGATCGAACACCGGAACTGGAAGGCCTGGACCCCCAGGCCCCTCCGCAATGGCGCTGGGTCCATCGGGCTCGCCCTGGGGCGCAACGCATCGGGGTCTTATCGGCGTCCTTCAATCCTCCCACCCGGGCCCACATCGCCCTGATGGAGACCGCCCAGGAATCCTTCCGTCTTGAAGAAAGCGTGCTCCTGCTCGCCATCACCCATGTGGAGAAGCCGCTCACCGGGTTCAGGTTGAGGGAACGGTTGGAGATGCTGCGGGCCATCGCCCAAGGGCGCCCGGGATGGAGCGTGGCCCTCTGTAACCGGGCCCGCTTCTTCGAGAAGGCCCGGGCGCTTCGGGAGGCCGTGGGGGAGAGGCCGGAGCTTTTCTTCATCGTAGGCGGCGACACGATCGTTCGGCTATTTGATCCCCGCTATTATCCGGATATCCCGATGGAATCCGCTTTGGAGCAGTTCTTCCAGATCGCTCGCTTGCTGGTGGCCCCTCGTCTGCCGTGGGATCGACCATCTCTGGAAGCCTTCCTGCAAGATCCGTCGCGGGAAACGTATCGGGAACGGATCGATTTCCTATCCCTCGACCCTGCCCTCACGGAGCTCTCCTCCTCCCAAGTCCGCCAGCGTCTGGCCCGAGGGGAGCCCGTGGACGCCTGGATTCCCCCGGAGATCCTTCCCTGGCTGGCTGAACCCGGCGGACGGCTGGATCGGGAATGCTCCGATGGATGAAGCGAGCGGCTGACAGATGCTCACTGGCATGGGGAACCGGCTGAGGCAGACATTCGATTCGTAGGGATTTTCGGGCGGGCAAGGCCGCCGAAGATGGCCTTTCCCGCCCGAGGCATCTATCCCCACCCCTGAAGCCCAAGGGCCTCGGGGAGGGCCCATCGACGCAGGATCCTCCGTCCGGCAGCGGTGGAGGACGGCCCAGGAAACGAGAGGCCAAGATGGTCGGTTGCGGGATCTTCAAGCGCCACCAGACTTTTATCCTATTCAGGCTGGCGAACTTGTTGCTATGACGAAAGGGCAGAATACTCTGACTTCTAACCCCTTGGAGACGGGATACAAAAGCGAGGGCAGGCCCATGGGCCTGCCCCTACCCTCGGGGTTGCCCTTATAGGCACCGCCGCGTCGGCGTGGCCGGGAAAAGTTGACCGCTGGCCGCCGCCTTCTATAATCCGGGGAAGGAAGATACGGGGCTCTCGGGTCCTGCGAATCCCAAGCCATAGAGGCGAGACTTTCCATGGCTTTTCCCATCGGATGGGAAGAACCCAGGAGTCCTTTCTGCCGCTTGCTCAAAGGCCGGGTGGATCTCTACCACGTGCCATTCAGCGAGCGGTCCTCCCGCATGATGATTTTCGCGGAGGATCTGCGCCTGGGGGTGCCCGGGCTGTTCATCAAGCTGGCGGAGCGCTGGGAGAAGCAACAGGAGAAATTCGGGGATTATCGCCAGCGTCGGCCGATCGTTGAACGCCTGATGTTCCTCAGCCCGGACGGCGAGCCGCTCCCCGCCTCCTTCGTCTCCTACCCCCACGCCGTGTTCTTCCACACCCCCCGTGGGATCGTCGGGCTGACCTTCAACGACCCCGAGGCCCTTTACCTCGCCCTGCCTGCAGAGGCGATCGGGATCCAATTCATCGCCCAAGCGGAGACCGCGCGGACCGACCGTCGAGGGGGGATCCTGCGAGGGGTGCGGAACCTGGCTTACACCACCAACGCCCGCCTGCGTCTGAACCAGATCGAATCAGCCGGCCCTGGGCTGTTCCGGGTTACTTTCATTGTTGAACCGACCCCGGATGCCGCCGTTCTGCTGAACATCACACCGCGCCTCGGGTTCAACCGAACCATCCGCCCCCCCCTTCCGGTCTTTCTGGACGCAGAGACCCGCTGGCACAACTGGTTCGCGGCCGCCCCGCCGGTCCAGGAGGATCTGGCGCCCCAGTATTATTACGCTTGGTGGGTGATGCGGGCAGGATTGATCTCCCCCCGCTATTACATGACGCGGGAGGGGATGACCCCCAGCAAGATCCATTATGTGGGCGTGTGGCAGTGGGACGCGTGTTTCCACGCCCTGGCCTATCGTTACGTGGACCTGAAGCTCGCCGAGGATCAGATCCGCCTCGTTCTGGATCATCAGCGGGAAGATGGGATGGTGCCCGACGCCGTCCACGACGAAGGGCGGGTGACCCACCTCTCCGCCCCGGTGGACGCGGATGTAACCAAGCCGCCCATCACCGCCTGGGCGGCCTGGAAGATCTACGAGATGGGCGGCGATCAGGATTTCCTGGATGAGATCTATGAGCCCCTGGTGCGATGGAACCGCTGGTGGTTGGAGCGGAACGATGACGACCGGGATGGCCTCTGCCAGTATAACCACCCATACTCATCGGGGTGGGACGATTCCCCAGTGTGGGATGGGGGGATGCCGGTGGAGTCGCCGGACTTGAACACCTATCTGGTGATCCAGATGGAACACTTAGCCCGCATCGCAGAGGTGATCGGGGAGCCAGAGGACGCCACACGCTGGCGGGCGGAGGCGGAGGCACTGATCCGCCGGATGATCGATGCCATGTGGGATGAAGAAACCGGGCTGTTCTGGCCGCTGCGGGGGGAAACGCCGGTTCGCATCAAGACCCCGTTGAGCCTCTACCCTCTGCTCACCGGCCGGCTCCCCCCGGCGATGGTGGAGCGCCTGATCGCCCATCTGGTGGACCCTCGCGCCTTCTGGCCTCGCTATCCCATCCCCACGGTGGCCCTGGACGATCCGCATTACAATCCGGAGCAGATGTGGCGCGGACCTACCTGGCTGAACATCAACCGGCTGTTCATTGAGGGGTTATTCCGATGCGGATATGGAGACCTGGCCCGGGAGCTGCGGCGTCGAACCCTGGAGCTGGCGATGGGCCATCCGGACCTCTACGAGTATTATCACCCCGAAACCGGCCAGCGCCCGCCTCGGGCGGCGCCCATCTTCGGATGGACCTCCGCGGTGTTCATCGAGCTGGCGATCGAGGCCACCCGCGATCCCGAAAGGCCCAGGCGATCTCAACCCACGGCCCTGCCGCCGGGCGGAATCCCCTGATCCCCTCTGCGCGATCTTCGCCTCAGGAATCGGCTTTGTCC
>NZ_JANWXB010000324.1 GCF_025055495.1 Thermoflexus sp.
GAGGGGCCATTGCTCTCCAGACTCACTTCGGTTCCTCAAATCCCCAGTTTATAACTGGACAAAGCACTAGAAGTCGCCCATGGCGGATCTGATTCGCTAAGGCGAAGATTCCGGCAACGACCCCTGACGAGCCTGCAACTCCGCCAGGCGGGCCCGGATCTCGGGCAGGCGCCGCGGGTCGATGAGGTCAGGCCCCAGAATCGGGACCGGGATCGCCTCGGATTCGCCCCGCTGATACCAGGGGACCGATCGAACGGACTGACGCTCGATCTTCTCATACAGCTTCAGCAGGCCGTGGAGCAACGCCTCCGGCCGGGGCGGACAGCCCGGCACATACACATCCACCGGGATGAACTTGTCGATACCGGAGACCACGTTGTAGCCCTCCTTGAAGGGGCCGCCGCCCGTGGCGCACGCTCCCATGGAGATCACGTATTTCGGCTCCGGCATCTGGTTATAGAGGCGGACGATTTGAGGGACCATCTTCTTGGTGACCGTCCCGGAGACGATCATGAGGTCCGCCTGACGGGGACTTGGCCGCATCAGCTCCGAGCCGAACCGGGCGATGTCGAAACGGCTGGCCGCGGCGCAGATCATCTCAATGGCGCAACAGGCCAGGCCGAACATCATCGGCCAGACCGAGCGCTTGCGCCCCCAGTTGTAAATCGAGCTCACGAACCGATCGATCGTGGTGACGAAGACATTGTTGCGGAGCTCAGAGGGGATCGGCATCGTGTTGAGATCGCGCAGTTCATCCATGGGCGAGCACCTCCTCCAGCCATTCCCGCTGGATTTCCTCCAGCCGCAGGGGATCTTTCAAGCGCGGATCATCCGCGAAATCCGGCAGGGCAACCACCCACCGATGGAGCGTCTCCCAATCCACGGATAAAGGATCCACCCCTGGATGGGCTGCCCGCAGCGCCAGCGCAATGGGGTAGGCATCATCCCAGTAAAGCGGCATCACGTGAATCTTAGCACAATCTTGAGGAATAAGGCGAATTTTCCTGATCGCAATCGCAGTTACGCCATTGGGAGCCGGAGAGAAAACATCTTTCGGGGGCAGTGCGGGGGCCGAAGGCCCTCCGCATCGCCCCCGAAAACCCCCAAAGGGATCCTCTGTCCGCGGCTGGAAAGGCTGTGGGCAGGGGGAGGGGCACGGCGGCGCTGTGCCCCAGCTCCCAAGCTGAGGGGGAGCTGCCCGCAGCGTTCGCTACTGGATCGGGACCTGGCCGAAGGCGGTGGTGTCGATCTGGGCCCGCTGGAGCCGGCCGCTGTAGTCGACATAGACCGCCTTCCACTCTGTGAAGAACTCGATAGCGGTCAGCCCGGCTTCCCGATGGCCGTTACCGGTCCCCCGGGTGCCTCCGAAGGGGAACTGGATCTCCGCCCCGGTGGTGCCATGGTTGATATAGACGATGCCCGTGGTGATGTCGCGGATCGCCTGGAAAGCCCTATTGACATCCTGGGTGAACAGGCTGCTCGAGAGGCCGTAGTTCACAGCGTTGTTGATGTGGATCGCCTCTTCGAGATCCTCCGCCTCGATGATGGAGAGGACCGGGCCGAAGATCTCCTCCTGGGCGATCCGCATGTCCGGCTGCACCTGATCGAAGATCGTCGGCTCGTAGAAGAACCCCTTCCCGTTCACCTTGATGGGGTTGCCACCGCACAGCAATCGGGCCCCTTCGGCTTTCCCGATCTCCACGTAACGGTGCACTTTCTGCACCGCGGCCTCGTTGATCAGCGGCCCCACATCCGTGGTCGGCTCCAGGCCGTTCCCCAGGCGCAGCCGCTTCGCCCGTTCCACCAGCATCTCGGTGAACTTCTCCTTAATGGGCTTGTGGAGGATCAGCCGGGAGCAGGCCGTGCAGCGCTGCCCGGTGGTCCCGAAAGCCGCCCACAGGGTGGCCTCGAGGGCCAGTTCCAGGTTGGCATCCTCCATCACGATGATGGCGTTCTTGCCACCCATCTCCAGAGAAACCCGCTTGAGATGCCGGGCCGCCCGAGCGTAAAGGTCCCGCCCGACCTCCGTGGATCCCGTGAAGGAGATCGCTTTCACGGTGGGATGCTCCACCAGGGCGTTGCCCACCGTGGGGCCCGGGCCGATCACCAGGTTCAGGACCCCGGGGGGCAAGCCGGCTTCCTCAAAGACGCGCACAAATTCCGCCGCCGTGGCCGGGGTATCCGTAGCGGGTTTGAAGATCACCGTGTTGCCAGCAACCAAGGCGGGGAAGATCTTCCATGAGGGGATCGCGATGGGGAAGTTCCAGGGGGTAATGCACGCGACAACGCCGATGGGATCCCGCACGGCCATCCCGAATTTGTTCGGCAACTCCACGGGGGCGGTGTAGCCCAGAAGCCGCCGGCCTTCCCCTCCGATATAGAAGGCCATGTCGATCGCTTCCTGGACGTCGCCCCGGGCCTCCGGGAGCACCTTCCCCATCTCCTGGGTCAGCAGCCGGGCGATCTGTTCCTTCCGCTCGACCAACAGTTGCCCCACGCGATAGAGGATCTCTGCCCGCTTAGGTGCAGGGACCTTCCGCCACTTCTCGTAGGCAGCCGCCGCCGCCTCCACGGCCGCTTCCACATCCCGCTCATCGGACTTCACCACCTCGGCGATCGGTTCCTCGGTAGCCGGGTTGATGTCCAGATAACGAGCTTCCGAACGGGATTCCACCCATTTCCCGTTCACGTAGTTCTGGACCAGCATAGGAGCCCCCTTGGCGCACAGGGTTGCGTTGAGGATTATAGGCCTGGCCGGGAGCCTGTGTCAACGGACCTCCGCATCTTCCCACGAAAACCCATCTGGGATTTCAGTAAACCCTGATGCTTTGTGTTAGCAGGAGTTATCCGTGGAGCCGGGCGCCTTCGGCGCCCCGCTCCCCCCCCAAAAAGCCACGGGAGGGGAAGAGGCACAATACCACCCACCAAAGCGACGCGAGGATTCTCAAAGGGAAGATACACAGACAGCAAGTTATGTTATGATATAATCGCCTGTGACAAGATTCACATGAGGTCGGCGCCATGTTCACCCATGTCCGCGTGCCGGAAGACGGGAAGAAGATCGAGATTCGGAACGGACAGCTGGTTGTGCCCGATTATCCCATCATCGGTTACATCGTTGGAGATGGGACGGGGCGAGACATTATGCCGGCGGCGATGAAGGTCTGGAACGCTGCCGTGCAGAAGGCGTATGGCGGTCAACGGAAGATCGCATGGGTCCGCCTTTATGCCGGGGAGGATGCAGAGGAGCTTTACGGTGAACGCCTCCCGGAGGAGACGCTACGTGCGATCCGGGAGTTCGTGGTGGCCATCAAAGGTCCCCTCACCACCCCCGTCGGTTACGGCTGGCGCAGCATTAACGTCCAGCTCCGTCAGAAGCTGGATCTCTACGCCTGTGTGCGGCCGGTCAAGTGGTATCCGGGGGTTCCTTCCCCTCTGAAGGAGCCCCACAAGGTGGACATGGTGGTGTTCCGCGAGAACACGGAGGATGTCTACGCCGGGATCGAGTGGGAGGCGGGGTCTCCGGAGGCCAAGCGGGTGGCGGCGTATCTGAAGCGGACCTTCAAAATCACCCTGCCGCCCAACGCCGGCATTGGCGTCAAGCCGATCAGCGAAGGGGCGACCAAACGGCTCGTGCGCAAAGCGATCCGCTATGCGCTGGAGAACGGCCGGCGCAGCGTCACCCTGGTCGGCAAAGGGAACATTATGAAATACACAGAGGGCGCCTTCATCCGCTGGGGCTATGAAGTGGCTAAGGAAGAGTTCGGCGACGTGACCATCACGGAAGCGGAAGTTGCGGAAGGGAAGCCTGCGGACGGGAAGATCATCATAAAGGATCGCATCGCCGACGCGATGTTCCAGCAGGTCCTCCTGCGCCCCGACGAATACGATGTGATCGCCACCCCCAACCTGAACGGCGACTACCTCTCGGAAGCCCTGGCGGCGATGGTGGGCGGCGTCGGGATCGCCCCGGGGGCGAACATTGGGGATGGGCCGGCGGTCTTCGAAGCCACCCACGGCTCAGCCCCCAAATACGCGGGGCTGGACAAGGTGAACCCAGGCTCGCTGTTGCTCTCGGGCGTGATGATGTTCCGCTACCTCGGATGGAATGAGGTCGCCGACGCCATCGAAGCGGCGTTCACCCGGACCATCCAGCAGAAGATCGTCACCTATGATTTCGCCCGCCTGATGGAAGGCGCCCGCGAGGTCCGCACCAGCGAGTTCGCGGATGCGGTGGTTGCAAATCTGTGATTCGTAGATTTAGAAGAGGGCGGATCGCTACGGTCCGCCCTCTTCTTACATTCGACACGCCCGACTGGGCAGGCCCGCTCTCCGCCTCACCACTGCCCTTCGGGTTGCGGGAGGCGGAGAGGGGAGAGGTCGTAGGGCCATCCGCCTGTCTCCCACACCGGAGCGAGTTTCTCCCTTCCCCGGCCCTCGGAGCCGCCTGGGGAAGAGGGAAAGGTGGGATTGGGATTCCCCCTCATGCGGGCTGTCTCGCTTCACCCCCTCCTGGGGTGACCGCCCAGCCGATCCAGGTCGGGCGTTAAGGGCATCTGTCCCATCTCTTAAACCCGGCGATCCATCATCCGGAGGTCTGCCAATGGACACCCCTGCCCCGACCGTAGTGGCCCTGTTTCGCTGTCCGGGTCACCGAGCCCCGATGGAGCCCATGAGCGAAGTGTGGGTGGAAGCCAACTGGGGCATCCAGGGAGATGCCCACGCTCGTTCCAATTCCTCTCGCCAAGTTCTGCTGATGGATCGGGAAACCCTGGAAGCGCTGGGCTTGTGGCCCGGGGCGGTGCGGGAGAACATCACCCTTCAGGGGCTCCCGTTTCATCAGCTTCGCCCCGGCGATCGTCTCCAGATCGGAGAAGCCCTCCTGGAGATCACCCAGCCCTGCGCTCCATGCGGCCGGATGGACGAGATCCGCCCTGGACTTCAGGAAGCCCTGCACGGCCGGCGGGGAATGCTGGCTCGCGTCTTACAGAGCGGATGGATCCGCTGTGGAGATCCAGTGCGCTGGCTGAAGAGGCCAGATCGCCACCCAGATGAAAGATCCCCATCGCGAAGCGGCAGTGCTTAGCTGCGGACGGATGGAGACACCATGGCAACGGCCCCTCTCCTCCTCCCCAACGGCTTGAATGTCCCCACAGCGATCTGCTTGGTCGGAGCCCATCCGAGGATTCGTTCGGGATCAGTCCCCGGCAGGGGATTAGGAAGCGCGGCAGGCAGCTTCGTCCCCTGGCCTGCCCGCTGTCCTTCCCCAAAGCCCCAGGGGATGAGGAGCTGCGCAGCTCCTAATGAAATTCCCAATTTCACAAATTTGTGATATACAAGTTCTGGAACCTCCAAACCGGAGTGGGGGGGGTGGACATGGCTTCCGTTCGCAAGGTGCCGAACATCGTCATCGGGCGGCTCCCGGTTTATTTGAGGGCCTTACAGGTCATGGCGGCGGAAGGGCGGGAAGTCACCTCCTCTCAGGAGCTCGGGGAGCGTCTGGGGATCAGCTCCGCGCAGATTCGAAAGGATCTCTCCTATTTTGGGACCTTCGGGAAACAAGGGACGGGCTATCGAATCCCGGACCTGATCCATCGCCTCAAACAGATCCTGAGGGTCGACCGAACGTGGGATATGATCCTGATCGGAGCGGGCAACCTGGGGCATGCCCTGGCCCAGTATCAGGGCTTCACCCCTCGAGGGTTCCGGCTCGTGGCGATTTTCGATAACGATCCGGAGAAAATCGGACGGCCGATCGGGCTCCATGTCATTCGGGACGTGCAGGAACTCCCAGCCTTCGTGCAGGAGCATCGGATTCAGATCGCCATGATTGCGGTTCCTGCTTCAGCCGCCCAGCAAGTGGCGGATCTCTGCGTGGAGGCCGGCATCCGCGCGATTCTGAATTATGCTCCAATTCACCTTAAGGTCCCATCCGGGGTCCTGGTTCAATATATCGACCCAGCGATCCACCTGCAGCAAATGACCTATTACCTGGACGACCAAACCTGATATTTCGAAAGGAATTCAGCCAGTCACGATTTCCTTTCCCCTCCTTCCCAAGACGCGAAGCATCGTGGGAAGAGGGATTCAAAAACGTTTAGGATGGTAGGGCGGACGGTGAAGCCATCCCCCCACCATCCCAAACCCCTGCCTGCCATCCGTCCGGCCAGCGGCTCGTGTTCCGAACATGAGTCAAAACTTCCGGGGCTGGGGCCCCCTGAAGGCGGTGTCCCAGATCGGAAGTAGCCCTTGGCGTTATCGCTCTTTTTCCCCAAACCATCCAGCAACAAGTCCGGCGTGTGAAAGGAGAAGTCTGGGAATGGGACAGGCAACAAGACCCCTGCCCACCCCGGGCCTCCGGTTTGCAACCGGCCGTTCGACTCAGACCTTGATGTGGGATGGAGATAGCACCCCTATCAACCCCCGAATGAACCCAGTCCAGACGGAGCGAAACCATGACCGATCATTTGCTCCCCGGAAAAAAGTTCATCGCCATCGCGGGGAACATCGGAGTGGGGAAATCCGCGCTGACCGAGCGGCTTGCCATGGCGCTCGGATGGGAGCCGTTCTTTGAGGCCGTAGATGACAATCCCTATCTGGCGGATTTCTATCAGGATATGGCCCGCTGGAGCTTTCACTCCCAGATCTTTTTCCTGGGACGACGGCTTCGGCATCATGTTCTCCTGTTGCAACGGTCCCACTCGGTGATCCAGGATCGCACGATCTATGAGGACGCGGAGATCTTCGCCAGAAACCTGTATGAGCGGGGAGATCTGAGTGAGCGGGATTGGCGGGTTTATCGAGAGCTCTATGAGACCCTGCTGATGTTTCTCCCGCCTCCCGACCTGGTGCTCTACCTGCGGGCCTCTGTTCCGACCCTGCAACGCCGCATCGCCCTGCGGGGCCGCGCCTTCGAGCGGACGATCTCCTTGGATTACCTGGCCCGCCTGAACGATCTCTATGAGGAGTGGATCCGGCGCTTTGATCTGTGCCCTGTGCTCACCATCCCGGCAGACCGGCTGGACTTCGTTCAACATCCTCGCCATCTTCGTCTGATTGTAGACAAGGTGATCGAAAAACTTCAGGGGAAAGAGGAAGTCACCTTCGATGATGCCCCGGAGATCTTCTCTTAGAGGAACTAGAGGGGCCGATTCCCCTCTCCTCGGAAGGGCTGGCAGCGTTTGCCGGATCTGGAAAACGAGAAGGCCTGCCTGGCCGCCATGATTTGCGCGAATGGATCTCCTTTGCTATACTTTTGGATAAATCTCAGGCGGCTTGCTGTTTGGGGTCTACGCATCCGGGCAAGCCGCTTCGACAACCAAATAGGCGTGCCGCTCTTATCCAGAGTGGGTGGAGGGACCCGGCCCGAGGAAGCCCCGGCAACCTGCCCGCGGAAGTCCGCGGCCGACCGGCGAACGGCCGCGCGGGTAAGGTGCCAAGTCCGGCAGAAGCGTTCGCCGCGCTTCTGGGAGATAAGGGTGGCCTGAACTCCAAGGCCCCTTTGCCCAGAAGGGGCCTTTTTGTTTATAGGGGTTATGCGATAGGAAGCCGGTCAGATGAGATAGAAGGCCTCCCTTCCTGCCGCCCTTTGGGCTGTGGGAAGAGGGAAGGGGTCTTCACGGACTCCCCCGGTCAGGGCTTGCGGTGTCCATAGGACTCGAATTCACAGCACGGGTTCGCAAAGGAGGCGCCGGCGATGGACGTGCAGACCGAAACCGGATGCACCATCCAGACCGAGACGCGAGGACCTTCCACGCTCGCGGTTCATGGGGGCGGAGAGCGCCACAACCCCTACCATGCGGTGGTTCCCCCGATCGTCCAGACGGCTACCTATGCCTTTCGAAACACCGCCGATCTCATCGCCTTCCAGGAAGCCCGGCAGTGGGGGGAAGCCCACGACCGGGTGGATTATGGCCGCTATGGGAACCCCACGGTGGCGGCTTTGGAAGCCCGCGTGGCCGCCCTGGAAGGAGCGGAGGCCGCCGCCGCCTTCTCCACGGGCATGGCGGCGATCACCGCCATCCTCTTTGCTTTCCTGCGCAGCGGCGCCCATCTCATCGTCACCGAGGACGCCTATCGTCGCACCCGTCAGTTCATCCTCCAGTTCCTTCGTCGCTTCGGCGTGGAGGCCACGGTGGTGCCCATCGGGGACTTCGAGGCTCTGGAATCCGCCATCCGTCCGAACACCCGCCTGATCTTCACCGAGACCCCCACGAATCCCTACCTTCGCGTGGTCGATCTGGAACGGCTGGCCGAGGTTGCCCGCCGGCGACGCATTCGGACGGTCGTGGACAGCACGTTCGCCACGCCGGTCAACCTGCGCCCTCTGGATTACGGCGTCGATCTGGTGGTCCACAGCGCCACCAAATACATGTGCGGCCATAATGATGCGATGGCCGGGGTGGTCGCCGGATCGGCCGAGCTGATCGCCGGGCTGCGGGAGATGCAGGCGATGATCGGGGGGATCCTGGACCCTCATGCGGCGTATCTGGTCCTGCGGGGATTGAAGACCCTGGCCCTGCGGGTGCAACGGCAGAACGAAAACGGCATGCGGGTGGCGGAGTTCCTGAGCGCCCATCCAAAGATCCGCCGCGTCTGGTATCCCGGGCTCCCCTCCCACCCAGATCACGCCGTCGCCCGTCGGCTGATGCGCGGCTTCGGAGGGGTTGTCACCTTTGAGGTGGCGGCCGATCGGGAGGGCACCTCCCGGTTCATCGACGCCCTGCGAATCCCCTATATCGCTCCCAGTCTGGGAGGCGTGGAGAGCTTAGTGGAGCAGCCGGCTCTCATGTCCTACTACGAGATGGAGCCAGAGGATCGCATGGCCATCGGCATCACCGATTCCTTGGTCCGCCTCTCCCTGGGGATCGAAGATGCGGACGATCTCCTGGCGGATCTGGATCGGGCGCTGGCCCACGTTTAGGCACCGGGAAGGAAACAAGGAAACGGGCGATTCCGCCGCCCGTTTCTTCATTTACCCCGCGAATTCCTAAAGATTGGACGCTGGACAAGCCGGGCACATCGCTTTCTGCTCGAACCCTTCCCTTGGGCTGGGCCAGCCCCTCCTCCCTTCTCCCCCTCCCAGTGGCCCTCCGGGCCGCGGGGAGGGGGAGAAAAGCGAAGGACCCTTGCCTCCGCCCCGCACCCCGAAGCCCCCCAACCCTCATAGACTGGTCGCGTCATTCGCCAGGAGGGACTTGTTGGGGTCGGGAAGGCCGCCTTCGGCGGCCTTCCCGGCCTCAGCATTCTCGTTCTCCCCCTCCCCATGGCCCTTGGGGCTGTGGGGAGGGGGGAGGAAGGGGGTGGGGCAGACCCTCCATCCAGTTATGCAACGGGTCTCATGAAACGAGCCAGGGCATTGAGCTATGTCCATCTTCTTGTGTGATGAAACTCACTCTTCTGCATTCTCCCCCTCATTTAAGATGGAAGTGATGATTCTTTACAGGGGGAGCTTCCCATGGCGGCGTGGTATCTAGTGGAAACCCGTTACTGTCCGATCCTGCGGCAGGAAGTGGGATTGTTTGAGCAGCGGATCTATCCCCGCAGCGATCACATTTCGGACATGGCCTATCGGGTGATCGCCCGTCGCTGCTCCCACGATCTCATCTGCAACGCTGATGATCATATCCACTGCCGATGGGCCTATACGAACCCGGCGTGGGATCCCTTCGAAGAGGCCTAAGAATCGCCAGCTTGTTCCCGGTTCACCTAGTCTTTGTCCAGTGATAAACTGGGGATTTGCGGACCCGTAGCGAGTCCGGAAGGCGAGGGCCCCTCCCCCCTTTCTCCCCCCTCCCCGCGGGCCCCAGGGGCGGGGGGGGGGGGCCAGGGCGGACGGGCGGGGGGGGGGTACGGAAAAAACCCATTTATTAATAGGAAAAACACAAGGGGGGCCGGGGACCGGGGGGCGAGT